>CAZGBW010000013.1:0-15122 GCA_964523995.1 uncultured Victivallales bacterium
GTAGCCAGTTGGCGCCCCGGTTGTCGAATGCCATGGGGCAGCGAAGGTCATAGACCGGTTCGGAACGGACTGGTCCGAACGTCTTGAGGACGCGGACCATCTCGGTCGACAGCGTGGCGAAGTCAAGGCGGAATGCCTCGATGTCCTTCGCCGCCAGCATCTTATCCGCGGACTGGTTCAAGGCGTTGAGCGATTGCATCCAGCGCGCATGGCCTTCGCCGGTGAGGACAGACATATCCACCCCGGCCAGGCTCTGCCTGGCGTTGGCAGCGCCGGTGCGCGCGGATTCCAGATCGCCGTTGGCCAACGCATCGCCCGTCGCCAAAACGTTGCCCAAAATACCATCCAGCTGCTTTCGGAACGTATCCGGAACAGCGATGATCAAGGGGATCGCCGCTGGCCGCCCGGCTGGCGCGGATTCGGCATCAGGGGTCATCATACTGGGTTTGCCCTGGATTTGCAGTGAACTATCGATCTTGAAGTTGCCGTTGACGACAACCTGTTCGCCTTCCTGCAACCCCTCCATCACCAGGAAGTAGTCTCCCGCCCTGGGCCCAAGGACCACCTCCCGCCCTTCATAGGTACCTTCCTTGTCCGGCAGGGCCACATACACCACGGCCCGCTTGCCGGTGACCAGAGGCGCCGAGGCCGGGATGACCAATGGCAAAATGGCGGTCGCCTCATCCGCCGCCGCAACCCCGAGAGCGCTCTGCAGCACCTTGCCGCCCCCGGCAACCGTGGCTTGGACCACTGCGCGGACAAACATTTCCGGCTTCAACTGGCCGTCGGCATTCGCCACGTTGACACGCACCTTGACCGTGCGGGTCATCGGGTCGAGAAGCGGGTCGATAAAAGCGATCGTGCCCTTGAACGTCCTGCCCGGATACGCCTCGACCCGGAAGACGACCTCCTGGGCGTAGCTTAACCACGCGAGATTGGATTCATAGGCGTCGAGCTGCACCCACACTTGCGTCAGGTCCGCCACGGTGAAGATGCGCATGCCGGCCTCTGCATACAGGCCTTCCCGCGCTTCCTTCTCCACGACGATTCCGCCGATTGGCGAGGTGAATGTGACATGATCGCGGACCTGGCCGCTGCGTTCGATCTCGGCAATCTGCCCGGTGGTCAGGCCCCAGAGCCGCAGGCGCTCACGGGTCGCGTTGAGCAACGCTTCCGAAGCGGCCGCTCCGCCAGTTGCCTTCATGGCCTGGAACAGCTCCTGCTGGGCCGAAACCAACTCGGGGCTGTACATATCCGCCAGAGGGTCGCCGGGCTTTACCGGCATACCGACGAAGTTCGCGTACAAACGGTCGATTCGACCCGAGACACGGGGGGCGATGTACGCCAGGCGGGTTTGATCGAAATCCACTTTGCCGACCATGCGAATCTCGACCGCCACAGAACGCCGTTCCACCGGCGAAACCGCCACTTCCGCCAGTTTCCGGGCCGCCGGAGACAGCGTCACCTGGCGCGGCTGGTCCGCGTCCGCGGTGGAGTCCTCCTCTACGGGAATCAGGTCCATATTGCAGATCGGACACAGGCCGAATTTCGGCAGGCGGATCTGCGGATGCATGGAGCAGGTCCAAATGTCGATTTGAGATTTTGGATTTGTGATTTGAGATTGTTCGCCCCCACCCGGTACCGTACCTCCGCGCAGGATAAACCCAGCCGTGAAAGCCAGTACAAGAAGCCCGCTGACGGCTAGTTTACCGACCCTGTTCCTGATTTGCATCCTTCCCCCCTCCCGCATCATCCGGTGCACCGTTTCTGTTTACTCGCGACGTCGCGTCCCTCTCGATCACGCCGTCATATTTCCCGATGCAACAGCCGATCTCGGCCAGCGCGATTTCCCGATCGGCCGTCGCGCGTTCGAGCATCAGCCGGAACTCGAGCAGGGTGCGCTGGGCGTCGATCAGCGTCATGAATTCCGCCTTGCCAGTTGAAAACTCCTGCCTAGCCACCTCCAGCGCTTGGCAGGCTTTCGGCACCAGTGATTTCGTGAAAAGACCGATGCGACGTTCGGCATCGCGGAACTTGAAGCTCGCCATGCTGAGCTCGGCTTTCAGTTGATTGCGCATATCCTCGCGTTCGCGGGATGCCGCCTGCCGCGTGGCTTCAGCCTCCTGGATTTCCGCGCGGTAGCGTCCCCGCCAGAGGGGAAGGGTAATGCCCGCCATGAGACTCACATCGGACTCGTCCCCACGCCCATCGATTCCCGGCGAGACCATCCAGCCTGCACCCAGCATGAAATCGGGCAACGCCCGCTTGCGGGCCAGTTTAACTTGATATTGCGCCGCGGCAAGCATGGCGTCGGCGGCCTTTAATTCAGGATTCAGGTCCGCGAGCATGGCATCCAGCACGTCCAGATCCACGATGGCCGGTCCGGATGGCGATGCGTCGGGCCAGGCCAGAACATCGAACACTGGTAGATTGAGGACGGATGCGAGCTCGGACGATCGGGCGAGGCGCTCATCCCGCAGACTCTCCAGATCATTCGCCATGCGGTCTTTCTCGACTTGCGTCTTGATCAGGTCGGAAAACGGGGCCAGACCGGCCTTGTAACGGTTCATCACCACCGCTTCTAAATCGGCCAGGAGCCTGAAGTTCTCATCGGTCACCGCCATCACGCGTCGGAGGTAATCGTATTCGTAGAAGGCCTTGCTCACCCGGTCATAGAGGTCCAACCGTTCCGTCTCAAAGGAATACCTGGCCGTCTCGGCCTCCTCCGCCGCCTGCCCCTCGCGCAAGGCCAGTTTTCCGAACGCCGGGAACGTCTGTGTCAGACTCGCCTGGTAGCGGGTATCCATCTGCTCGATAAAATACTCGAAAGACAGTTCCGGATTCTCCAGCGCACGCGACTGCGGAATACGTTCCATGGCCGCCTTCCAGCGATCGAAAGCCGCCCTCAAACCGGGATTGTGGGAGAAGGCATGCTGCAGGTATTTGTCCAGCGTGGACATTTCATCGAAACGCGGTTGCGTCTCCGATGCTGGCGACGCGGAGTAAACCGCCTGCTCTGTCTCTACATAGCTGGCACGCAGCGCACGTTCGGGGCTGCTGGCGCAACCCGCCAGCAGGATGACGGCGAAACCTACAATCAGCGTCAGACGTTTGATCATTGAACGCCTTCTTCCCGGTTTCCAGCCCTGGTGGAGGGCATTCTAAATCAAACGGCCCTGCCGCGCAAGGCGGCAGGGACAGAGGGCGGAACGAAACCGCCGGATCAGTTTTCAACCGCTTTCACGGTTTCGACGGTGACGCCTTTATCCTCCAGGGCTTTGATGTATTTCGCCGGATCCTTCTGCACGGCACCAATGCAGCCCTTGCAGCAGAGATAAATCCGCTTTCCCTCGTGATCCGCATAGATCGCCTTGTTGATTTTGCCACCCATGACCGGGCATTCCGTCTGCGCCTTCACGTCAGCAGCCTTGGCTTCGCCGGTTGCCCCCTTCGCCTTGCAGGCGTCCGCCTGCGCAAGCGCTGCCGTCATCAGCAGCACCCCTGCACAAAGCGCGGTCCCGAATATAAATGTTCTCGTGTTGATCCGATTCGTCATCATTATCCTCCTTGTTTTGATTGCCTACACTATTTCTTTCTGAAAGGTTAAACGCTCTTCGTGCAAAAAACCCTCGCACTATTTCAGGAATGTTTGTTATAAGCTGAATTGTTGATACCTGTATGCGGTGTGTAATGTGAATGGTGTTCATGCAACGATTATCAAGTCTTTTTGGGGTGCTGGTGGTGGGGGGGCTGTTGGTGTTTTCTGCCCTGTCGTCATCCGCTCTCGTCGTCTGCGAGAGTTGCGGGTACGCGAATGCGACGACGGCGGCGTTGTGCATGCAGTGCAAGTCCACGATGCCGGTGTCCCGTGAAGCGGAAAGGGAAGCGCCTTCCGGCGGGAATGCGGTTCCGGATGATCTGGCCACCGCTGACATGACCGAGGCTCGCCGCCTGTTGGAGTCGGGGGACCACGAGACCGCCCGGTTGTTCGGGCGCAATGCATTGGCTCTGAATCTCGTGACGCCGGAGGGGGCTGAACGCGATACGCGCGCGGCCTGGATTTCGGCGCTGGTACAGCGCTGTGATGCGCACGAGCCTGTCCTTCAGGAGGTTTGCAGCCTGTGCGGAGGCGGACGGAGCGTCTGCCGGCGATGCGGCGGTGATGGTCGCATCCAGCGACGGCTCACGATTAATGAACGCAAGCATGAGCGCGGTCAGGCCCTGCAGCGTTACCGTGCGCTACAGCAAGGTCAGCTGCGCGTTCCGGTTGGTAACGCATGGGTGCCAGCCTCGCTGGCCGATTCCCTTTCGAAGGGGAATTCGACCGCCATGCGGCGGGCCTGTGCGCCGGGGTGCAAGCGCTGTACGGGCTTCGGTCATACCGATTGCAGCACCTGTCGAGGGCTGGGCGGTGTGGCTTGTCGCGAATCCGGGTGTGAACGGGGGGGGGTTAAGGGGCAGCTCGACGGGCTGGGCGGCAGCAGCGGGCTGACCTACGAATCCAGCTGCAAGGCCTGTCGTGGTCTAGCGGTGGTGGCTTGTACGCAATGCGCCGGGGTGGGGAGAGTCCTTTGCCAGGCCTGCAATGGCAGCGGTCTGCCGGATACCTGCAGCCGTTGCGGTGGTGATGGATTATCGGATTGCAGCCGCTGCCGTGGGTCCGGAAAATATCGCGGAGAGGCTTGCACGGTCTGCAAGGGGGATGGCACCGACTTGTGCCGCCCCTGCAATGGATCGGGGCTGCTTCCATGAGCAAGGAACTCTCCATCAAGGGGTTTGATCTGATTGAAAAAGTCGGTGAAGGCGGTATGGCCTCCGTGTGGAAGGCACGCCAGATATCCCTGGATCGCACGGTGGCGATCAAGATCCTGTCCGATCACCTGGCCGGTGATGCTGCCGATATTGAGCGGTTCCATACGGAGGCGCGGGCGGCCGCAAAACTAAAGCATTCCGGTATTGTCCAGGTCTATGACGCGAATGCCGAAGGCGGCATGTATTACTTCGTGATGGAATTCGTGGCTGGCTATACCGTTGGAGATTGGGTCCGCCGCAAGGGCAGGCTGTCAGAAAAAGAGGCTCTGCTCGTTGCCGATTGTGTTGCCGCCGCTCTTGGATACGCCTGGGATCAGGCGCGCATTGTCCATTGTGACATCAAGCCGGATAACATCATGGTTGATTCGGATGGTACGGTCAAGGTGGCCGATCTCGGGTTGGCCCGCACCATCAGCACGATGAGTGCGATGGTGGATTCCGACGAGATCATCGGGACTCCCGCCTACTGTTCTCCTGAACAGGCCCAGGGGAAAGACGATATGGATAGCCGTTCCGACATCTACTCGCTCGGGGCGACCCTCTACCACATGGTGACCGGCAAACCCCTGTTTGACGGGCATCCCCAGGAAGCGATCATGGACATGCAGGTGACGGCTACGGTGGCCGATCCATTTGATGAGGTTCCCGGGGTGAGCAAGGGGGTGTGCTGGCTTCTGGAGCGGATGCTTTGCAAGGATCGGCAGAATCGTGAGCTGTCCTGGTCGGATGTGCGCCGTGATATCGGGCGGGTCAACCGCGGTCTTCTTCCGCTGGGCAATACCCTCCCGGAAGGGGCGAGCACGATTCAGCGCAGCACGCACCGCTGCGCCTCGACTCAAGCGGGCGCGGTCCGGTCGAAAGGGGTGAAAAAGGATTCAACGTCGCCGGCGATCCGGGTTGGTGCGGTTGCTTTTGTGGCGATCCTGGTTCTGCTTTCCGTCGTGATCCTCTACGCAAGGCATCGCCGTCGGGAGCTTGCCCCGGCACCCTGGGTCGCCGGGCAGAAGCCTGCACCGGATCCCCAGGCGTCCTCCACCGAGGACTCCGTGGAACGTCGTGCACGGGAAATGTACGCGCATGCCGCTGCGTCCGAGAAGGAGAATCCGGAGCAGTATGCGCTGGCGATCGAGATGTACGAGCTCGTGTTCTCGGGAACACGGGGCACGAAGTATTCCCTCATGGCGCAGGCCGCGGTCACCCGACTGCAGAAATCGCAGGCCGCGGCCGCGCAAACGGTTTTCGCCCGTCTCAAGACGCGTGCCGATGCACTGGTTGCCGATGGAAAGCGGGGACAGGCGCTCAAGTTGCTTCGTTCCTACGATGGCCCGTATGCCAAGGAAACCCTGAGTGCGCGCGACAAGTGGATCCTGGAGTCTGGAATTGAAGCCGGAGCGGAGGGGAGAAACAGGCGTGATCGCCAGGAGGCCCTGAAAAGCGCCCGTGAGCAAGTGCTCGTGGCGGTGGTCGGCCACGTCATGGAGAAGCGGCTGGATCTCGCCTTGAGCAAGCTGTCCGATACGCTGGCCACGTTTCCTGAAATTTCCTTCGATGCGGATTGGGTGGGGCTTCAGGCGGTTTTACAGACGGCGCAGTCCCTGGACAATCGGATTCTGGATTCGTTTGCACGCCAGGCAGGGCAATCCATTACGGTTGAGTTCAATAGCGGTCCCCGGGAGATCCTGGTGGGAGCGGTGGAAAATGGGATTGTCCGATGCACCTACCAGCGCAGTGAGGTTCAGTTTGGACTGGATCAGATTGCCTTACGTGAGCGGCTGCTGCGGATGGGGTCGGATTCTGAACCGGATGCGGCTCTGGCAAAGGGGGTACTCGCGCTCGAGGCGTCGTCCTTCGATCACGCGCAGCGGTTCTTCGCGAATACGCATCCTCTGCTTTCAGAGCGCTTGATCGCCGGGGTCCAGGAGCAGAAGGCCAGGCATGCAGAGGCAGAGGCTGCAGCGGTTCCACAACAAGCCCCGGAACCGGTGCCGGTGCCTGAGGGGGGGGGCGCAACCGTCCCTCAAGTTCCGGTTCCAACTCCTGTCGTGGTGACGTCCCAGCGGGTCCGGACCGAGGCGGTCGTGGCTGCGTTGCTGGCCCGTAATCCGCAGGTATCCCCGGACGCCATTCAGTATTCGGAAGAAGACGGGGTCTGCCGGACATTGTCAATCGGGGATTCCAGGGTCATGAACCTGGATGCCGTGGAAGCCCTGACCGATCTTCGGGAATTCCGCTACGAGGCCAGTGCGGAGAGCCCCGGACGACTTCAGTCCTTGAAATCCCTTGCCCGGTTACCGCTGCAGTCCCTCACCGTCCGGTATGCCAAGATCCGTGATATTTATGAATTACGCGGCATGCCGCTTACCGATGTGGATTTAACCGGGACATCCGTCCGTGATCTGGCAACGCTGCAGAATTCGAAAATCACGCAGCTGGTGGTGGCGGGAACCCCCATCACGGATCTGATGATTGCAAGGTCACTGCGTTCCCTGACCCGTCTTGATGCAAGCGACACCTCCGTCAGCTCCGGCTCATCCCTGGAGACCTTGCCGATCCAGCAGCTGATCCTGAATAATACGCGCATCCGTGATTTCGCGTTTGTGCGCCGCTTGCCGAAATTGGAGCATCTTTCCCTGGATGGTTCACTCATCCGTTCCTTGAATAATGTCATCATGCCGTCCCTCCGGTCTCTGTCCATCAATCAGACCCGGATTGAAGACTTGTCTCCACTGGCCAGCAGCGGCCTATCCCGTCTTGAGCTGGCCAATACTCCGGTGCAGGATTTTCGTCCGCTCAAGGGGCTCGCGCTTCAGCATCTGCGTGTGTCAGGAACGGCGCTTGCGTCGCTGGAAGCGGTTGCCGCCATGCCCTTGATTCATCTGGACATCAGCGGGACACGCGTTGCCTCCCTTGAACCCTTGACCGGGAAGACAACGCTGAGATCCCTGTATCTGTCGGGTTCGCGCATCGCCACCCTGAAGCCGTTGAAGGGAATGTCTTTTGCACGTCTGGGTATTCAGGGCATTCCAGCGCGTGACCTGAGTCCCCTCTGGGGATCGGCGGTTGAAGAGATCTGGATAGACAATCCGGGACAGCATGGCGATTTTCTCCGTTCCTTGAAGGGTGTGCGTCGGGTCAACGGGGCGGATGTTCCTTAACGATGGTGAGCTAGGACGGATCGGTATTAGAGAAAGGCGGATGTTGATGGATAGGAGGAAATACGAGCAGACCCTTGAAAATATCAAACCGCTGAGCCGGGAATTGTCTCCCTTGGTGCAGGCGCATCTGGATGATTTGACCAAGCCGCAGGGCAGTCTCGGACGGCTTGAGGAAATGGCGCGGCAGGTCTGTCTGGTGCAGGGAACCGTGCATCCGCATATGGGCAGGAAGCGCATTTACTGTTTTGCGGGAGATCATGGTGTTGCGGATGAAGGCGTATCCGCTTTCCCGAAAGCCGTGACGCCGCAGATGGTGCGCAATATGCTTGCCGGCGGGGCGGCGATCAACGTGCTTGCGCGTCATGCCGATGTGGAGCTGATTGTGGTGGATATGGGTGTTGACGACCCGCTCGAGAATGCGTCCGGACTTTGCCGGCGGAGCATTCGGCGCGGGACGGACAATATTGCCATCGGCCCGGCGATGTGCCGGGGGGAGGCCGTTGCGGCGTTGACGACGGGCATTGAGCTGGCGGAGGCGGCCGCAGCCGATGGGGTGACGTTGCTGGGGACTGGCGAAATGGGCATTGCCAACACCACGGCGGCCACGGCTCTGTTCGCCGCCTGCCTGAATTGCCCGGTCGAGGATATCACCGGGCGGGGGACCGGCATTGACAACGAACGGTTGGCGCATAAGGTTGCCGTGATCCGGCGAGCGCTGGTGGTGAACCGTGAGCGGCTTGTCGATCCGGTCGAGTGTCTGGCGGCGCTGGGTGGTTTTGAAATTGCCGGCATTGCCGGTCTGGTCCTCGGCGGTGCGGCCTGTCGCATTCCTGTGGTGGTGGACGGTTTTATTTCCACGGCGGGTGCCATGGTTGCCTGCGCGATCTGTCCGGCGGCGCGTGAATATCTGATATTCAGTCATCTTTCACAGGAACTCGGGCACCGGGTGATCCTGGAGGCCCTGGATGTCCGTCCGGTGCTGAGTCTGGACATGCGCCTAGGGGAGGGGACCGGGGCCGCGATCGCCATGGGGATCATCGAGGCGGCGGTGAAGGTCTACAACGAAATGGCCACCTTCAGCGGGGCGGGAGTCAGTCAGCAGTGACTCTGTCTGGAATCAGCGTGTGGGGATGATGAAGGCGATGTAGAGGTCCCACCAGGAGGACCCCCAAAACATCCAGAGCAGGGCTGCGAGGGCGAGATACGGGCCGAACGGGATACGGCTCTGCATTTCCTTCCGTCCGGTGGCGATCAGGGTCAGTCCGACCAGTGTTCCCGCGAGAGAGGAAATCAGCACGGTGAAGCAAATCGCCTGCCATCCGAAGAAAGCGCCGATAGCCCCCATCAGCTTGACATCGCCGAATCCCATCGCCTCTTTCTTGAAAACGAACTCGCCGAGCATGGCCACCGCCCATAGCAGTCCGAACCCGAAGGCCGCTCCGATGATGCCGTGAATCAATGAGGGAAGCAGGGTGGACTCGCCGTGCAGCGACGGGACCAGCGCACTGGCTGCCAGGCCGCAAACAATTCCGCCAAGGGTGACTCGATCGGGAATGATCATGTGCTCGAAGTCCACAAAGGTGCCGATGACCAGCCCCATGATGACCAGCCAGAAAACGGGCACCAGCAGCAGATCGGTCACGGGAACCAGGCCGAGCGGACGCGCCCCGCCCACCATGTCGAACTTCAACCAGGCCAGAAGGAACAGTACGGCGGTCAGCAGCTCGACCACGGCATAGCGGGGGGATATGCGTACGCCGCAACGGGCGCACTTTCCGCGCAGGAACAGATAGGCAAGCACGGGGACGTTCTGGAACCAGCGAATCGGTTTTTTACAGGACGGGCAATGCGAGCCGGGGGTGACGACCGAAAGTTCAAGGGGTATGCGGTAGATGCAGACGTTGAGGAAACTGCCGATGCAGGCCCCCCAGGCAACGGAAAGCAACGTGAGGAAGGCATACCAGGGCAGGGGGGATGAAGCAAGCAGCTCGTTCATGGTGGACCTTTCTGGAAGCGACGGGAGGAGTGGGGCAGGGATGACGATCAGGATTACGAATATTTGGGATAGACGGCTTCTTCGAGGGCGGAACGCATGGCGGCGATATCCGGATGTTTCCCGGTCCATATTTCAAAGGAACGGGCTCCCTGGTGCAGCAGCATTCCCAGACCGTTGGCGGTTAGGACACCGGCCTTGGTGGCTTCGTTCATGATCCCGGTGGCTGGAAACATGTAGATCAGGTCGAAAAGAAGTTGCCCGGGGCGGAATGCCTCGACGGTCAGCAGGGGGGTGTCCGTCTGCTTCATGCCGACCGGGGTGGCCTGGATGATCAGATCCGCTTCCGAGGCTGCCGCTGTCCAGTCCTTGGCGCAGGATCCGGCGCTGCCGACGGTGGTGGATGGCGCGATGCAGCGGATTTCGGCTTCGACGGCGGTGATGCGGGCACTGTCAATATCGCTGAGCGTGATGCGCGCCGCTCCCTCGGCGGCGCAGGTGATGGCGACGGCGCGTCCAGCTCCCCCGCATCCCAGAACAAAGATCGAAAGTCCGGAAAGACCGGTGCCGAATGCCTCGCGGACGGCGGCAATGAAACCGTCGCCATCCGTGCTATGCCCCATCAGTTCGCCGTTCTTGAGAAACTCGATCGTATTGACCGATCCGGAAACCTTGGCGGACGGCGCGTGCTGTTCAACCCCCCGGAACGCTACTTCCTTCAGAGGCACGGTGAGGTTGACGCCGCCGAATCCCATGTCGCGCATGGCCGCGAGCGCGCGCATCAGGTTATCCGGGGCTACATCGAAGGCGAGGTAGATGGCGTCCATGCCGAGTGCCTGGATGGACCGGTTGTGCATCACCGGCGAAAGCGTGTGGCCAATCGGGTGCCCCAGCACGGCGAACGGGGTTGTATGACCGCTGATCTGCATTGTTGCAACTCCTTTCCGGACACCCCGGCCAGTGTTGCCGGGGTGCTGTCATCTTCTCGTTTACAGGGGCGGCTGGGCGACGCTCGCCGGGTTGTCGTCCTTGTTCATCGTGACCAGCCGGTTGACGCAGGACAGGTAGGCCCGCGCGCCAGCCTCGACGATATCGGTGCTGGCGGATTTGGCGCTCAGCGTGATCCCGGAGTCGAACTCCACGCGCACGCTGACTTCCCCCATGGCGTCCTTGCCGATGGTGATCGCCTGCAGCGAGAAGTCCACCAGTTTCCCGTGTATGCCGGTAATCCGGTCAATGGTCTTCAGTGCCGCATCGACCGGTCCGTCGCCGCAGCCGGCATCCTGGAAGGTCTCGTCGCCCTTGCGGATGCGGACCGTGGCCGTCGGAACGGTGTCGGTGCCTGTGGATACATGCAGCTTATCCATCACATAGACGGCATTGGTCTCCACCATCTCCTGGTGCGCGATCATCAGCAGGTCGTCGTCATAGATCTGTTTTTTCTTGTCGGCCAGCACGATGAAGCGCTCATAGGCCCGTTCCAGCTCCGCGTCGTTCAGCACCAGCCCCATGTTCTTCAGGTGGTGCTTGAAGGCGTGGCGACCGGAGTGCTTGCCCAGTACCAGTTCCGTCGCCTCGATTCCGACCTCCTGCGGGCGCATGATCTCATAGGTCGAGCGCTCCTTCAGCATGCCGTCCTGGTGGATGCCCGATTCGTGAGCAAAGGCGTTGGCGCCGACGATCGCCTTGTTGCGCTGGACGTTCATGCCGGTCAGCTGACTGACCAGGCGGCTGGTCTTGTACAGCCGTTCGGTCTTGATGTCGGTGTACAGTCCGCCGAACTGGTCGGCCCGGACTTTCAGCGCCATGACGATCTCCTCCAGCGCGGCGTTGCCCGCGCGCTCACCCAGTCCGTTGATGGTGCATTCGATTCCGCGTGCGCCCGCCTGAATAGCGGCCAGGGAGTTCGCGACCGCCAGTCCCAGGTCGTTATGGCAATGGACGTTGATGATCGCGCGGTGGATGTTCGGTACCTTGTCGTACAGCCGCTTGATCACATCGCCGAATTCACTCGGGATCGAGTAGCCGACGGTGTCCGGAATGTTGACCGTGGTGGCACCGGCGTCAATGGCCGCCTCCACCATCTGGGCCAGGAATTCCGGTTCCGTGCGCGACGCGTCCTCCGGACTGAACTCGATATCCTTGACAAAGGACTTCGCGAACTTGATCGAGGCCACCGCCTGTCGCAGGATCTCGCTCTCGGCCTTTTTCAGCTTGAACTCGCGATGGATTTTCGAGGTTGCCAGAAAAACGTGGATCCGCGGTTTTTCGGCCGGGGATACGGCCTCCGCGCAGCGGATGATGTCGTTCTCCAGGCAGCGGGCCAGTCCGGCGATGACCGGGCCTTTCACGTTTTCCGCGATGGCCCTCACGGCATTGAAATCATCGGGCGAGGCGATGGGGAAGCCTCCCTCGATCACATCCACGTTCAGCAGCGCCAGTTGCCGGGCCACATCCAGTTTCTCGCGATGGTTCAGACTGGCGCCGGGCGACTGTTCGCCATCGCGCAGCGTCGTGTCAAATATATAGATTTTCTTGTCTTCGTTTTTCATTGCATCACCTTATCCCAGTTGAAGTTTTTATTCTAGCGGGAATTCCCGCCGTTTACAGTCATAAAAAAACCGCCGGAGAAATTTCCCGGCGGGCGTCCTGAGTGGAAGGTGAAGCCTGTTCAGGCGGTCAGAGGACAGGCAGCACCGGAACGCCGGCCGGGCAGCGAAGTCGCCGTCCGTCCGCGAGGCTTGCAAGAAGCGCGCTCATTGTCCTTACTGTTTTCACGGCGCTATCCTACGATGACCGGTTATTCGCGTCAACGCAAATCAAGCGGTTCTCTGAAGGCCCGGATCCTGAGCGAAGCGTGGCGGCCTACCACCGCCGCGTTTGGCCTAGAATTCGGGGGTGATCATATTTGATCAATTATGATTGACAGTGATTGTTTGTTGTTCTAAAAAGACGCCTTATGAACAGTGGGAACCTTCATCGGGATCTGGCGCCGGAACGGCAGAAGCGGGTGCTGGAGATCGTCCGGCAGCGTAACGCCGTGCGGGTGGACGAGCTTTGTGAGGCGCTTTCGGTCTCGCCGGCGACGATCCGGCGCGATCTGGAGATTCTCGAGGGGGAGGGCTCAATCCGGCGCGTGCATGGCGGGGCGGTGGATGGCCAGGCCCGATTGGACGAACCCCTGTTTGATGACAAGGCCGGATTGGCCGGCGCGGAGAAGATGCGCATCGCCCGGCAGGCGCTCTCCCGCATCCGGGAGGGCGATACCATCTATCTGGATGGCGGCAGCACGATTCTGGAACTGGCGCGATTGCTGCGCGACCGGGGGGATATCACCGTGGTGACCAACTCACTGCGGGCGGCCACGGAGCTGGCGGCGTCCGGCCCTCGTTTGATTCTGCTGGGCGGTGAGTTCCGCCGGCGGAGCCAGACCATTGTTGGCACGCTGACGCGCAGCCTGCTGGAGACGATTTATCTGGATATCGCGTTCATGGGGACGATCGGCGTTACCGAGGAGGGACTGACGACGACCGACCCGAATGAGGCGTATACCAAGCAATTGGTGATGACGCGGGCTCAGCAGGTCGTCCTCCTGGCCGACAGCACCAAGATCGGCAAGGTGTCGTTCGCCCATGCCGGGAAGCCTGGTGATATCGGGGTGATGATCACCGATGGCGGAGCGGATCCGCATTTCCTGAAGGCGATGAAGAAGATCGGTGTGACGGTGGAGGTGGTGGGGTAGGCGGGACGCGGTTGGATCAGGGTGGCGATTACGATTAGGATTACGATTACGATTTTAGAAAGGGGTGGATCAAATGGCGACAGCGGTAAACATGCCTCGGCAGGGGCAATCGGTGGAAAGTTGTATTCTGGTTGAATGGCTGGTCAAGGCAGGCGACAAGGTGGTCGCTGGTGCGCCGGTGGCGAGCATTGAGACGGACAAGGCGGTGTTCGAGGTGGAGAGTCCGGCGTCCGGTACGGTTCTGGAGCTGTTTTTTGCGGCGGGTGATGACATTCCGGTGCTGACGACGATTGCCGCTATCGGCAATGCGGGCGAGGATGCATCAGGCCTGCGTCCGGGCGGGGCGGCCAGCGCGGTGGCGGCCCCGGCTGCTGCAGCGGTTGCGGCAGCCGCCGTATCGGCTCCCGAATGGGAAAGGAACGCGCATCCGGTTACCGGGGGCGCAGCGGTTGGCGTCAGTCCGCGGGCGCGGCGCGCGGCGGCGGAAAAAGGCGTGGAGGTCTCGGCGCTGGTGGGTAGCGGGCCGGGCGGTCGTGTGATCGAGCGTGACGTGCTGGCGGCATCGGCGGCACAGCCGCGCATGAGTGCGGCAGCCCGCGAGTCGGCAAAGAGTACTGGCATGGCCGTGCCCGCGCAGGGCAGCGGACCGGGCGGCATGGTGCTGGCTGGAGATCTTGTCGTCAGCAAAACGGCCGCGGCCGCGGCGGTTTCCGCCGTACCGGCGGGAGAAGCGGTAACCGTGCCGCTGAAGGGCATTCGCAAGATCATCGCGCAGCGGATGCGCGATTCGCTCTCGGGCACGGCCCAGATAACGCTGAACATGAGTTTCGACGCCACGGCGATACTGGATTACCGGGCCAAGGTCAAGGTGCAGGCGGAGGCGCTTGGCCTGCCGAATATCACGGTCAATGATCTTATCGCCTTCGTGGTGATCCGGACGCTGCGGCAGCATCCGGCCTTGAATGCGCATTTCCTTGGCGACCGGACGGTGCAGTATCCCTGGGTCAATCTCGGGATCGCCACGGATACCGAGCGCGGGCTGATGGTGCCGGTGCTTCATGGTGCCGAGCGGCTCTCGCTCAGCGGGCTTTCGGCGGCGATCAAGCCGTTGATCAAGGCGTGCCAGGGTGGGGCGATCAACCCGGATCTGCTTTCCGGCGGTACGTTCACGATCACCAATATGGGGATGCTTGGCATCGAGAGTTTCACACCGGTGCTGAATGTGCCCGAAGTGGCGATTCTCGGCGTTGGCGCGCTGTTCCTCAAGCCCGTGGCCGAGGGGGCTGGCGTACGGCACGTGCAGGCGATCAACCTGAGCCTGACGGTGGATCACCAGGTCGTGGACGGTGCGCCGGCGGCGCGTTTCCTGAAGGCGCTCTGCACAGGGCTGGAAAACGTGGAACTGATATTGGCGGGGTGA
>CAZGBW010000013.1:15222-18481 GCA_964523995.1 uncultured Victivallales bacterium
CATGGATTATGATTTGATTGTGATTGGCGCGGGGCCTGGTGGGTATGTCGCGGCGGAACGGGCGGGGGAGAATGGCAAGAAGGTTCTGCTGATCGAGAAGTCCCATCTTGGCGGTGTCTGCCTGAACTGCGGTTGCGTACCTTCCAAGACGCTGCTGAATTCGGCAAAGGTGTATCACTACGCATCCCATGGTGCCGCGTACGGGGTAACCGCCAGCGCGGTGAAGTTTGATCTCGCGACGGCGATGGAGCGCAAGCGCGAGGTGATCGAGACCTTGCGCAAGGGGATCGCCGGCCTGATGAAGATGAATAAGGTCGAGGTGGTGCAGGGCGAGGCCAGGCTGGTCTCGACGCATGAGGTGCAGGTTGGCGACCGCCGCTACCAGGGATCGAATATCCTGATCGCCACCGGTTCGTCGCCCGCGCGCCCGCCGATTCCCGGGATCGGCAACGCCTGCGTGTACGATTCCACCCGGCTCCTGGAGCTGGACGCGATGCCGGAACGGCTGATCGTCGTCGGCGGCGGCGTCATCGGCTGCGAGTTCGCCTGTTTCTTCGGAACGCTTGGTGTCCCCGTGACCGTGATCGAGATGCTGCCCGAGATCTGTCCGGCCGTGGATGCCGAGGTGGCGAAGATGCTGCGGCAGGAGCTTGGAAAGCGGAATGTGACGTTCCATCTGGGTGCCAAGGTGCTTTCCATCGGTGACGGGTCCGTGACCTTTGCTGCGGGCGGCAAGGAGGAGACCGTGAAGGCGGGGCATGTCCTGGTGGCGACCGGACGCACCTGCAACGTGGCGGATCTCGGGTTGGAGACCGTTGGTGTTGATTTCGATCGTCGCGGGATCCGTGTCGATGACCGCTGCGCGACGAATGTGCCGGGGATATGGGCGATCGGCGATGTCACGGGCAGGCAGTGGCTGGCGCACAGCGCCTCCCGCATGGGCGAGGTCGTGGTCCATAACCTTTGCGGCCGGGCCGACCGGATGCGGTACGACGCCATCCCTGGCGTGGTCTACACCACGCCGGAAGTGGCGACCGTCGGACTGACCGAGGCGGCGGCGAAGGATCGTGGCATCCCCGTGAGGACCGCCAAGCGACCCATGGCCGCCAGTGGACGATTCCTGGCGGAGAATGCTGATGGGCGAGGCGTCTGCAAGGTGGTGGTTCATGCGGAGACCGGCGCACTGCTCGGGGTCCACATGATCGGTGGAGCCTGTTCGGAGATGATCTACGGGGCGGTGGCGATGATCGAGACCGAAATGCGCGTGAACGAGATCGCGGATCTCGTGTTTCCGCATCCGACGGTATCGGAACTGATCCGCGAAACCGCGATGATGATGCATTAGGTTAAAAGCAGAAATCAGAAAGCAGAAATCAGAAATCAGAAAGTCTGATTAGCCTCAAAAGGCACATAACTCACAAAAGCATTGAGTTGTTTGTGTATTTTGTGCTTTTTGTGGCAATTCATTGCAGTGTTGTTTGACAAAAGACCAAGTACAAAAAGGAAATATCATGCCGAAGCACATCATTGTTGATCCATCTAAAGAACGTAAACCGGGAATGCTGCAGTTTCCGGACGTGCCTCTGAACCAGTACAAGGCAACGGTGGCGCAGGAGGTCAAGAAACTGGGCAAGGCGAATGTGTTGGGCATGCTGGAAGACATGATCCTGATCCGTGAGTTCGAATTCATGCTGAACGAGATCAAGACCGCTGGCGCGTATCGGGGGATCGCGTACAACCACCCCGGTCCCGCGCATCTCTCCATGGGGCAGGAGGCCTCGGCCGTCGGGCAGGCCTATTACCTGGGGGTGGACGACCATATCTTCGGATCGCACCGTTCGCATGGCGAGATCCTGGCCAAGGGAATGTCGGCCATCCGTAAGCTCGACGACGATACGCTCATGGGGATCATGCGGGGATTCATGGAGGGCGAATGTCTCGGGATTGTCGAGAAGCATCTCGGCAGCGGCGATGTCAAGACGCTGGCCCGCCAGTTCCTGGTCTACGGCGCGTTGGCCGAGATCTTCGCTCGCAAGCCGGGTTTCAACCGCGGCCTTGGCGGATCGATGCATGCCTTCTTCACCCCCTTCGGGATCTATCCGAACAACGCCCTGGTGGGCGGCTCGGCCGACATCGCGGCGGGGGCGGCGCTCTACAAGAAGGTGAATGGCAAGCCAGGCATCGTGATTGCCAATATCGGCGATGCATCGATGGGCTGCGGTCCGGTCATGGAGGCGCTCAACTTCGCCTGCATGGGCCAGTTCAAGACACTCTGGCCCGAAGGGCAGCGCGGCGGACTGCCGATCATCTTCAACTTCATGAACAACTTCTACGGCATGGGTGGCCAGACGTCCGGCGAGACCATGGGGTATGACGTGCTGGCGCGCATGGGTGCAGGGTTCAATGCCGAGGCGATGCATGCCGAACGGGTGGACGGCTACAATCCGCTGGCCGTGGCGGACGCGATCAAGCGCAAGACGGCGCTGATCCGGAAGGGTGACGGCCCCGTGCTGCTCGATGTGCTGACCTACCGTTATTCCGGGCACTCCCCCTCGGACGCCTCCTCGTACCGTGGGAAGGAGGAGGTGGACCTGTGGATGGAGCATGATTCCATCGCCTGGCTGGCCCGCGAGTTGGAGGGTTGTGGCGCGCTGAAGGCTGCCGGGGCGGAGTCCATCAAGGAGACCATCGCCGGCGTGACCACGCTGGCGCTGAAGCTGGCGATCGACATCAGTGTCTCGCCGCATGTCGAGCCGCGTTTTGTCGAGTCGGTGATGTTCTCCAACAAGCGCAAGCCGGTGCTGGACAACCGCAAGCCGGATCTCCTGGACGCCGGGGAGTCCAATCTTCGCGTGCAGCAGATTGCCCGCCGTTCCCGCGCGGGGATGGTGGACGGCAAGCCGGTGGCGAAGAATAAGGTCTATCAGTATCGCGACGGCATCTTCGAGGCGGTGCTGCATCGTTTCAAGGAAGATCCCACGATGGTTGCCTACGGCGAGGAAAACCGCGACTGGGGCGGGGCCTTCGCCTGCTACCGAGGCCTGACCGAGGCCCTGCCGTACAATCGCCTGTTCAACTCGCCGATTTCCGAGGCGGCGATTGTCGGTACGGGGGTTGGTTACGCGCTGGAAGGTGGCCGGGCGCTGGTGGAACTCATGTACTGCGACTTCATGGGCCGCGCCGGCGATGAAATCTTCAACCAGATGGCCAAGTGGCAGAGCATGTCGGCCGGGGTGCTGGAGATGCCGCTGGTGCTGCG
>CAZGBW010000014.1:0-9445 GCA_964523995.1 uncultured Victivallales bacterium
GAATGCGGTGCCCTGGAGGTCACCGATGAGGTGTTCGCCTCCAAATACTCGCTGGTGTTCGACCAGGCGGAAAACAAGATGCACACCATGAAGGCGCTTTTCGTGGCGACCATGGCAGCGGTGCAATAGAACAGGAGGGGTTATGGCGTTGTTATCGGAGATTTCCTGGGAAGCCTTTCAGGGACTTCCCCTGGAGCAGAAGGCCCCGTACTTCCGGGACGCGGAGCGCGAGCGGCATGTGATCATCGCCCAGCAGTTCGACCGCGCCCGCCTGGATGCGATCGGAACCCTGGCCACGCAGATCCGGCGGATCGCGAAAAGCAAGGAAGGCCTTGATTTCCTGCAGACGGTACTTTCGCACAAGCGGGCGATGCTGTACTTCTCCCAGCCCAGCACGCGGACCTTCCTGTCGTTCTGCGCGGCCTGCGAGATCCTGGGCATCAAGCTCGGCGAGGTTCGCGACACGTCCACCTCCAGCGAGTTCAAGGGCGAGACGCAGGACGATTCGGTGCGCACGTTCAGCTCGTATTTCGACCTGATCATCATGCGTAGCCAGATCGGCGGACTGGCCGAGCGGGTGGCCTGGATCCTGTCGAACTCGGAGCGTCCGATCCCGGTGATCAATGCCGGTTCCGGCAAGGATCAGCATCCCACGCAGGCGCTGCTGGACGTGTACACCCTGCAGCGCAGTTTCGAGGAGCACGGCGGGATCGACGGCAAGCGCATCGTCTTTGTCGGCGACCTGATGCGCGGGCGTACCGTGCGGTCGCTCTCGGTGCTGCTGACCCAGTACCGGGATGTGGAGCAGTGCTTTGTGGCACCCGACGCGCTGCAGATCGGGGAGGACATCCAGGCCATCCTGCGGCAGCGGGGGATCCGCTTCTCGCTGAGCGGCAACCTCCAGCGGGAGATCCCGTCGGCGGATGCCGTCTATATGACACGCGTGCAGAACGAGTGGGACGCGACCAAGGGGGAGAGCGACCGGATCGACATATCGCGGTTCTGTTTCGGTCTGGCGGAGCTGGCGCTGCTCAAGCCGACGGCGGTGATCCTGCATCCGCTGCCGCGCCGCGAGGAGATCTCGACCGATGTGGACCGGGATCACCGGGCGGTATACTGGCGGCAGATGCGCAATGGCATGTGGGTGCGGGCGGCGCTGATCGCCACGCTCTTCAAGAAGGAGGCCCTGATCCGGGATTACTTCGAGGCCAGCGAAACGGTTTGAAACGCGGCGGATACGGAATGCGGAATAACGTCATCGGGTTAGGTGTTTTCACGTGCCTCCTGGCGGTGGCGCTTTGCGGATGCGTCTCGCCGCCGGGGCGGCAGATGGATGCGGGGCCGCTGGTGACGGCGGACCGCGACGTGCACGGGGTGCCGGGCGTGCGGGTTCTCGGCCCGCTGGTGGAGCGGCGTGTGGCGGAGGATGGCAAGACCTTCACGGCGGTGCGGCCCTTCTGGAGCCGGGTGGACGACCCGCAGGCGGAACGTGCCGTCGCCGACATCGTCTGGCCCATCGGGATGGCCAAGACGCGCAAGGGGGAACTGGACTGGCGTCTTTTCCCTGCCTTCGGGCACGATTTCGATGTGGATACCAAGGGATCCCGGCACCGTTGGACGGTATTTCCCATCCTGTTTGGCGGTCGGAATGCGGAGGGTGGCCGGTACTTCTCGGTGTTCCCGCTGGGCGGCACACTGCATGAGTTCTTTGGGCGTGACCGGATCTGGTTCGTGCTGTTCCCCTTCTATGCCTACAGCACGATCAAGGACCAGCAGACCCACAGTGTGCTCTGGCCTGTGTATTCACGGTCAACCGGCACGGGGATCTACCGGTTTCGCGTCTGGCCGTTCTACGGTATCTCGGTCAACAAGGACCGCTGGACCAAGCGCTTTGTCCTCTGGCCGTTCTGGACGTCGGTGCAATATGATTACCCCGACCAGAAGGGCGGCGGTTTTGTCCTGTTCCCGATCGTCGGGCGGGTGGATGTGGGGGACCGGCATTCGCGGATGCTGTTGCCTCCCTTCTTCAAGGTGGAATGGGCGGGGGAGACCCACCGGGCTGTGAATGCCCCCTGGCCTTTTGTCCAGTACAGCCGGGGGGATACGGACAAGCTGTATCTCTGGCCGCTTTACGGACGCAAAGCCATGGCCAACGAGCGGCAGTGGTTCGCGCTCTGGCCGCTGGTGTCCGGACGGCGCAACGACCTGCCGGCGGCGACCGTGCGGCGTTTCCAGGCGTTGCCGCTGGTGTTCTATGAGTCGAGGCACGCGCTGCTGCCGGCGGTGGCGGGCGGGGACCCCCGTCCGGAGCAAGCGCGGGCGGAGGCGCGATATTTCAAGCTCTGGCCCCTGGTGTCCTACCGTCGCGAGGCGGATGACTCGCAGTTGCGGGCGCTGGCACTGTGGCCGCTCAAGCAGACGCCCGGCATCGAGCGCAACTGGGCGCCGCTCTGGAGCCTGTACAGCCGGGAGCGGGCTGGCGATGTGCGCCAGACCGAACTGCTCTGGGGGATGGTCCGGCACCGGCGGAGCGGGACGGCGCGGACGCTTTCGGTATTCCCGCTGCTGCAGGCGGCTTCCGACAAGACGGATGCATCGCGTTCATGGTCGCTGCTTTACGGCCTTGCCGGCTATGAAAGGCAGGGTTTGCACAAATCGTTCCGTCTGCTATATTTCCTGAATGTCGGGCGGCGGACTGCGGCCCGGGAGCATGACATCGACGGGGACGGTATGAAGGATGCCGGCAAGCTATGATTACGCGTGAACCTGAATTCTTTCCGGAATCGAGAAACTGGATCGGTCATGCCGGACGGTCTTCCCTTTTCGTATTGCGGGAATGCGGGCGGGCGATGCTGCTGTTCCTGGCGGCGGTGCTGGCGATGCGCACGGTGTTCCGCAAACGCGCGCGCCGCGAGATCGTGGTCCAGATGTTCGTGTTCGGCATCAAGAGCCTGGGTGTGATCACGGTGGTGGCGCTGTTCACCGGCATGATCCTTGCCTTGCAGACGGGTATTGAACTGCGGCGCTTCAACCAGGAGGTCAATATCGGCACGGCGGTGATGGTCTCGATGCTGCGGGAGATGGGGCCGTTCATGACGGGGTTGATCCTGGCGGCCTGCGTGGGGTCGGCGATCGCCGCGCAGATCGGGACCATGGTGGTGTCCGAGGAGGTGGCGGCGCTGGAGATCATGTCCATTGATCCGGTCCGTTTCCTGGTGATGCCGCGCCTGGTGGCGATGGCAATCATGACCCCTATGCTGGCGTTCTACACCTGCATCATGGGGGTGGTGGGGGGCGGTATCGTGGGAGAGACACAGCTCGGGGTTTCCTGGTCGGCCTACATGGACAATGCCACGCGGTTTGCCGAGGTCAAGGATCTCGGGGTGGGCATGCTCAAGGCGTTCCTCTTCGGGCTGATCATCACGACGGTGGCCTGTCACGAGGGATTCGCGACGACGCAGGGGGCGGTTGGTGTCGGCATCGCCACCCGCCGGGCGGTGATCTCGTCGTTCCTGCTGATCCTGGTGGTGGGGTATTTCGTGACGCGCATCTTCTACGTGTGACGCTTTTTGCCGAATGCCTGCCGTATACGCCCATGCGGCAATGAACAGGAATATATGGACGATGTCATCCGGGTGATCGGCGCGGCCGAGCACAATCTCAAGCACATTGATGTGACGCTGCCGCGCAACCGGTTGACGGTGATTACCGGGGTGAGCGGCTCCGGGAAGTCGTCGCTGGCGTTCGACACGCTGTTCGCGGAGGGGCAGCGGCGCTATGTGGAGAGCCTGTCCGCCTATGCGCGGCAGTTCCTGGATCAATTGCAGAAACCGGCGGTGGAACGTATTGACGGGCTCTCGCCGGCCATCGCCATCGAGCAGCGCACGGCGAATGCCAATCCCCGCTCGATCGTGGCGACGGTGACGGAGATCCACGATTACCTGCGGTTGCTGTATGCCAATGCCGGGGTGCCGCACTGCCCGCAGTGCGGGTCGGTGCTGGCCCGGATGAATGCGGAGGGCATTGTCGACCGGCTCCTGGCGCTGCCGGAGGGCACGCGGATCCTGCTGCTGGCCCCGCTGGTGCGGCAGGAGAAGGGAACCCACCGGAAAACGTTCGAGCAGCTCCGCCGGCGCGGCTTCATCCGGGTGAGGGTGGATGGCGAGGTCATGGAGCTGGACGCGGTGCCCGCGCTTCCGGCGGGTGCCCCGCACACGATCGAGGTGGTGGTGGACCGGCTGGCGGTCGGGGTGGAGGGCCTGCGATCGCGGTTGACGGATTCGGTCGAGCTGGCGCTCAAGGAGGGTCTCGGCGCGGTCATGGTCATGCATCAGGCGCCGGGCGGCGGGGACTGGGAGGACGTGCGCTATTCGGAGGATTACAGCTGTGATGCCTGCGAGGTCCGCTTCGCGCCGCTGACAGCCCGGCACTTCTCCTTCAACAGCCCGCTGGGGGCCTGTCCGGTATGCGACGGGCTGGGGACGGAGCCGGTTTTCGACGAGGCCCTGCTGGCGCCGGATCCGGGATTGCCGCTGGACAAGGGGGCGATTCCGGCCTGGCGCAGCGGCGGGCGGGCGCTGATTATGCATTACCGGAGCCTGATCAAGGGATTCGCCGCGCATTTCGGGATTGATCCGGGAACGCCGCTGGACGCCTTGGGTGAAGAGGCCCGGCGGGTTTTCTTTCACGGTTCCGGCGATGCCGAACTGGTGTTTACAAAGCGGCGGCAGGGGGTGAGCCGGCAGAAGACGGCGGTTTTCGAGGGCGTGATCCCGAACTTGAAGCGGCGGTTGCGGGAGACCGATAGCGAGTCGGTTCGCCAGCGGCTGCGCCGGTACATGATCCGTCGGGGTTGTCCCGCCTGCGGGGGGCGGCGGCTGCGGCCGGAGAGTGTGGCCTGCACCTTCAAGGATATTCCGATCACGACATTGCTGGGCTGGCCGGTCGAGCGTGCCCATGCGTTTTTCGAGGGGCTTGCGCTTGCCGGTCCGGAGGCGCAGGCGGTGGGCGAGCTCGTGCGGGAGATCCGGCAGCGGCTGTACTTCCTCTGCGACGCGGGGTTGTCCTACCTGTCGCTGGACCGCGAGAGCGGCACGCTGTCGGGGGGGGAGGCGCAGCGGCTGCGGCTGGCAACGCAGATGGGGTCGGCGCTGACCGGGGTGCTTTATGTGCTCGACGAGCCGACCATCGGCCTGCACGAGCGCGACAACGCGCGGCTGATCGCGATCCTGAAGCGGCTGCGCGATCTGGGGAACACCGTGGTCGTGGTGGAGCATGACGAGGCGATGATCCGGGCCGCCGACTGGGTCGTGGACCTGGGGCCGGCGGCGGGAATCGCGGGCGGCGAGGTGATGTACTGCGGCCCGGCGGCGGAGCTGGAGGCTTGCAGGCGTTCCCCGACGGCGCGGTTCCTCCGGCATGAGGAGCCCCGGGTGGAACCGTTCGATCGGCTTGAGCCGGGGGAGGCCTTCCTGCGGATCGAGGGCGCGACGGCCAACAACCTCAAGAACATCGACGTCGCGATCCCTCTCGGCCTGCTCGTCTGCGTGACCGGCGTGTCGGGAAGCGGCAAGAGCACGCTGGTGGATGATGTCCTGCGCCGGGCGCTCTGCCGGGCGCTCAACCGGGCGACGGAGGTGCCAGGGGCGCACCGGTCGATCAAGGGGCTGGAGCACATCGACAAGGTCGTGGTCATTGACCAGTCCCCGATCGGGCGGACCCCGCGCAGCAATCCGGCGACCTATACCGGCGCCTTCGATCCGATCCGGGTCCTGTTTGCGGGGACGGCATCCGCCCGCCTGCGGGGGTACGGGCCGGGGCGGTTCAGCTTCAATGTCAAGGGCGGGCGCTGCGAGGCCTGCAAGGGGGACGGGCAGATCCGGCTGGAGATGCATTTCCTGCCGGACGTCTATGTCACTTGCGAGCGTTGCCGGGGGTTGCGTTACAACCGCGAGACCCTGGAGGTGACCTACGGCGGGCGGAATATCGCCGAGACACTGGCGATGACCGTGGAGGAGGCACTGGAGTTCTTCCGGCCGGTGCCGGTAATCGCCCGCCGGCTGCAGACGCTATCCGACACCGGGCTCGGGTACCTGCAGCTGGGCCAGTCGGCGACGACGCTCTCGGGCGGGGAGGCGCAGCGTGTGAAGCTGTCGACGGAGCTGAGCCGCACGTCCACCGGGCGGACGCTGTACCTGCTGGACGAGCCGACGACGGGCCTGCATTTCGCCGATGTCCGGCAGTTGATGTCGGTGCTGGCGCGGCTGCGCGACCAGGGGAATTCGGTATTGGTCATCGAACATAATCTCGACGTGATTCGCGCGGCGGATTACGTTATAGACCTGGGGCCGGAAGGCGGCGATGCCGGTGGCTATGTGGTGGCGGAGGGATCGCCGTCGGCGATTGCGGGAAACGAGCACTCGTTCACGGGGCGCTATCTGAAGGAAGTCATGCTGTGGTAAGGATGCGAAAACGCGGGTTGGTGCGGGGGACTGGCCGGTGGCTGGTGTGGCTGCTGGTTCCTGTCCTGCTCCCGCTGTTTGCAGTCGGCGCGGACCCGGCAGTCGCGGACAATGCGCTTGCCAGGGGGCGGCTGGCGCTGGCGGACGGTTTCTACAAGCTGGCGGAGGAGGCGTTCCGGTCGGTCCTCGCGAGGGAGGATGTGCATCCGGAAGCGGCGGATCTGATTCTGCAGTCGCATTACGAGCAGAAGCGGTTTGACCGGCTGGCGGAGGACCTGGAGCGCTTTACGGCGGAAAAGGTGATAGACCCCGCGGCGGCGGTCTGCTGGCGGGCGCTGCTGCGGGAGGCGGCGGCGGATCCGGCGGGAGCGTTGGAGGCGTTGTCCTGGTTCGAGACGGAGGAAGGGCGGCGATCGGCCCATGCGCCGCGCGGATTGCGGTTGAAGGCGCGGGCGCATGTGAAGGCGGGCGAGCTGGCGCGGGCGGCAGCGGTTTTCGAGCAGCTGGATCGTGTCTACACCAATGCGCCGGGGCGGGTGTTCAACCGGATGGACTGGGGGCTTGTCCTGCTGGCGGCGGGAGAGCCCGGACCGGCGCAGGCGGTATGGGCACCCCTGGTGGCGGGGACGAATGTGCCGCCGGCCCTCGTGGCGGATGCGCGCTACTGGTCCGCCCAGGGGCATCTGCTGACCGGGGCCGTGGCCGTGGCCGAGTCGCTGCTGCAGCCGCTGGCGACCGGTGCGGACGTGGAGGAGATGCGCCGCGTGCAGTCCGTGTTCGCGCTGGCGAAAATCCGCCGCCTGGCATCGGATGCCGCCGGGGGCACCCTGCTGCTGACCCGTGCGATGGCGGTGATCCGCAATCCGGATCTGCGGAAGCAGGCCGGGCATGAACTGGCCTGTCATCTGCTGGATGCCGGTCAACTGGAGGCGGCGGCCTTGCAGGTGAAGGCCTTTACCGATGTGTACGCTGCCGATCCGACGGCGGCGGCGCTCCTGCACCGGCTGGGGGACGCGTATCTTGGTGCGGCGCGCTATGCGGAGGCGGACGGTGTATTCCAGCAGGTCCTGGAATCCTTCGGCGATTCGGGAGGGACTGCATCGCGCGGCCGGGCGCTGGCGCTGACGGGGATGGGGCGGGATGCCGAGGCGGCGCTGGTCTTCGAGCGCGCCGCCGCGTCGCCGTCGGCGGATCCGGAACTGGCGGCCGACAGTCTCTTTCGCGCGGGGGACCGCTACCTGGCCGCGCGGCAGTTCCGGAAGGCCCTGGATGCCTATGAGCGATTCCTGGGCGGCGGCGAATCGCGGGTGCGCCGCGAGCTGGCCTCGCGGGCGATATACCAGCGTGGCGCGACCCTGGCCGCGATGAACGAGACGGCGGCGGCCGTGGAGGCCTTCGAGACGCTGGCGCGGACCTACCCGCAAAGCCAGGAGGCCGCCGATGCGCTCCTTGGCATTGGCGAGCTTCACATGGCGCAGGAGCGTTACGAGCTGGCGGCGGCGGCGTTCGCGCGGGTGATGGATGCGTATCCCGGCGGGGCGGTCTACTGGCGGGCGTTGCATGGGCGGGGCATGGCGCGCTATCACCTCTGGGAGCCGCGCGCGGTGGAGGACTTCGAGCGTGTCGCGGCCGCGCCGTCAGCGGAGGCGGCGATGGCGGAGCACTCCCGTTTCATGCAGGCGATGTGCCTGTACCGTCTGGGGCGGGATGCGGAAGCGCTCCAGGTCTGTCGCGACTTCCGGCAGCGGACCCCGGCATCGGCGTGGGCGCCCCCGGCCCATTTCTGGATCGCGCGGTTTGAGTACAACACGGGCAACACGGCGGTGGCGGAGGCGGAATTCCTCTCGTTCGTCGAGAAATATCCCGCCCATGAACTGGCGGCGCAGGGGCTGCTGCGGGCGGGGCTTTGCGCCTCCCGCCGGCAGCAGTATCTTCTGGCCATCGAACAGTTCGGCAGGATGGTCAAGCTGTATCCACAGAGCGAACTGCTGGCGGAGGCCCGGTTCCACCAGGCGGAGGCCATGGTGCAGCTGGGGCGGTACGCGACGGCGATCCTGGGGTATGAGGAGGTGATCAACAGCGCGGGCGACCGTGAACTGGCCGGCATGGCCTGGGGCCGGAAGGGGGACTGCCAGTTCACGCTTGGCGCGGAGGATCCGGCCCGCTACGAGGAGGCGGTCCAGTCTTATCTGGCCGTGTTGAAGATCCCCGGATTGCGCCTGGAGTTTGTCCTGCAGGCGGCCTACAAGCTGGGGCTGACGTATGAGAAGCTCGGGCGTGCGGAAGAGGCGCTGGAGCTTTACTACAGCCGGGTGATGCTGCCGTTCCTGCTGGAGCGGGAGAACGGGACGGTTCCCGGGGAGGCGGCCCGGATCTGGTTTTCACGGGCGGCCCGGGGGGCGGCGGATATCGTGGAAGCCCGCAAGGACTGGCGCCGGCTGGTCCGGATCCTGGAACGGGCGGCCGCGGCGGATGTGGAGTTCTCGGCGGAGGCCAGGTCCAGGATCCAGGCGGTGAAGTCAGACTACTGGTGGATGTTCTATTGAGAGGAGGATTCCGATGGCGATCTTCGACATACTGATGCTGGGCGGCGCGGTTTCGTGGTGCATCCTTGCGGGGGGGGCGGGGGCGCTGTACGTTTTCATCGAGCGTTCCCTGAGCCTGCACCGGGCGCGGATCCGGTACAGCGATTTCCTGAACGGGATCTTCAACGTGCTCAGCCAGGGCAATATCAAGGAGGCGCTGGCGCTTTGCGATGAGACGCCCGGGCCGGTGGCGTACCTGGTGAAGGTCGCGATCCTGTACCGGGATGCGGAGAAGGAGGACCTGTACCGGACGCTGCAGGATGCGGCGGCGGCGGAGATATCGCGGATGGAGCGGCGGCTGGTGGTGATCACCACGATCGCCCAGGTGGCCCCGCTGCTGGGGCTTTTCGGCACGATCATCGGGATCCTGCAGGGGGCGATGGCGCTGCAGGCGCAGGG
>CAZGBW010000014.1:9545-13004 GCA_964523995.1 uncultured Victivallales bacterium
CGGGGCTCTACAGTCCGCTGACCGCGGTGGTGGTGCTGACCGGCTCTTCACGTGCGCCGGTGGCCAAGGTGTTTTTCGACAACGAGAACTACGTGCTGGACGACGCACGGCGCATGGAGTCCCTGGAGGCGGCAATGGCCGCCAGGCGGCTGCAGCGGGACGCGACATCGCTGACGCTGTACGCCGACCGGAGGGTGGAGGCCCGGCACCTGATGCAGCTCATGCAGATGGCACAGGAGTCCGGGATCCAGCGGATCAACCTGGGAACACAGCCTGCGGATGGGCGGCCATGAGCGCGGCGCAGCGGATCGAGCGTCCGTGGATGCGGCGGACGGGGTTGGCCGGGGTGGTGGACGGCGGCACGGGCGCGGTCCTGCTCCTGTGGGCGGTTCTGTTTGCCCTCCTCCCCGATCGTCCTGGTGTGGATGACGTCAGCCGTCCGCCCGCCCCCGTCTGCATGATCACGGCCTGGCCCGTGCCGCTGGCCGACCTGCCGCTGGCGCTGCGCCCGGACCTGATCACGCTTCCGTCCGCCGTCTCGTTCGGTGCCGCCGCTCCGGCCGCTGATGCGCTTATCGGGGTGCCGCCCTTCCGGTACCCGATGGAGCGTCCGCTGCCATTGCCGGCGACGCTGGCAGGCGACGGAGAGGGGAATCCGGCGGGGGTCTGCGTGAAGGGGATCCAATCCGCCGCCGTGCAGGAGGCGGGGCGGGTGCAGAGTTCCGATTTGCGCTATTTGGCGTCATCCGCGGCGATTCCGGTATCCCTGTCCGGGCGGATTGTGCTATATTCCGAGGGTTTGGGACAGACCCAGTTGAAGGACGAGGCGCTGAAGGGGCTTGGCAACCAGGAGGGGGGCAGGCGCGTGGAGTCGGAATTATGGGTTGCCTTTGATGCGGCCGGTCGCCCGTCGGAAATCTTCCTCGAGAAGGGTGGCGGGGATCCGGCGGCGGATCGCGAGCTGGTGCGGACGCTATGGAATCCGGCGAGCTGGACGCAGGCCGCGGGGCGGGGGAGAATCAGCATAAGATAGGGATGGAAAGGGGAGAAACCGATGCGGATACAGGCGACAAGCTGGAAGCCGGGCGATGTCAATCGTGTGCTGGACGCGTTTTTGGCGCGGCCGGCTTTTGATGACCGTTCCCAGGAGGTGGCCCGCGAGGTCCTGGCGGAGGTCAGGGCGCGTGGCGATGCGGCGGTGACCGCGTATGCGGAGCGTTTTGACGGGGTTCGGCTGATGGCGTCCGGCCTGCAGGTGAGCGCGGCGGAGCTGGCGGAGGCGGCCAGGGCGGTCGAACCGGGGTTCAAGGCCGCGGCCCGCGAGGCCTGCCGGCGGATTGTCCGTTTCAGCGAGGCGGGAATGAAGCGCGGGTGGCAGATCCCGACCGGGCATGGGGGGCGGCTGGGCGAGTTCTTCGTGCCGTTCGACCGCGTGGGTGTCTACGTGCCCGGCGGTGCCGCGCCGCTGGCGTCCACGGCGCTGATGACCGCCACGCTGGCCAGGGTTGCCGGCGTGGGCGGGATTGTCGCCTGCACGCCCTGCGGGCCGGATGGCAAGGTGAACCCGTACGTGCTTTATGCCCTGCAACTAGCCGGGGCGACGGAGATTTACCGGGTCGGCGGCATTCACGCGATCGGCCTGATGGCCTATGGCACCCGCACGGTGCGGCGTGTGCAGAAGATTGTCGGCCCCGGCGGCACGTATGTCACGGCGGCCAAGCGACTCGTCTACGGGGATGTGGCGCTCGATCTGGTCGCGGGACCGAGCGAGATTGCCGTCCTGGCGGACGAGACCGCCAATCCCGCGCATGCGGCCATGGATCTGCTCTCGCAGGCCGAGCACGGCACGGGGTTTGAGAAGGCGCTCCTGGTTTCCCCGTCCGCCACGCTGATCGAGGCGGTGCGGGCGGCGCTGGTGGCGCAGACGGCGGCGCTTCCCCGCGCCGCGGCGATCCGGAAGGTCGCCTCGCGCGGCGGCATCCTGCTGGTTCGCGTGGAGGATCTGCAGGCCGGGGTTGACCTGTGCAACCGTTTTGCCCCCGAGCATCTGGAGTTGATGGTGAAAGCACCGCGCCGATGGGTGAAGAAGGTCCGCTGTGCCGGGGCCGTCTTCATGGGGCACTGGACGCCGGAATCGGCGGGTGACTTTGTCGCGGGACCCAGCCATGTGCTGCCGACCGGCGGGGCCGCGGCCATGTTTTCCGGGTTGACGGTGGACGACTTCCGCCGCCGCAGCAGTTTCGTCGAGTTCACCCGGCGCGATCTGCAGGAGGTCCTGCCGGTGATCGAGGAGTTCGGCCGGGTGGAAGGTCTGGATGCGCACGCGCGGGCGGGGACGATCCGATTTGAGAAGGCGGTGGGGAAGGGGAGCGGCTTATGAGCGGGGAGGGATTGATTCGGGCGTCGGTACGGCGGCTGCATGCGTACGTCCCGGGCGAACAGCCGCCCGACGGGACCATGATCAAGCTCAACACGAACGAGAACCCGTATCCGCCGTCGCCCGCGGTCGAGGCGGCGCTCCGCAACCTCGGCACCGACCGTCTGCGGCGCTATCCGCCGCCGGACAATGCGGCGCTGCGGCGCCGCATCGCCGACCTGCACGGCTGCCGCGTCGAGAATACCTTTGCGGGCAACGGATCGGACGAGGTCCTGGCGCTCTGCACGCGGGCGTTCACGGAGAACGGTGGGAGCATCGGTTACTTCGAACCCTCGTATTCGCTCTATCCGGTCCTGGCGGACATCCGCGATGTGCGCCGGTGCCCGGTGGTGCTTGGCGAGGGGTTCACCTGGCGGACGCCGCCGGCGGATGGCGGCGGCCTGTTCTTCCTCACGAATCCCAATGCCCCGACGGGCATGGCGTTCCCGAAACCCGCGATAGACGCCTTCTGCGCCGCGTTCAAGGGCGTGGTGCTGATCGACGAGGCCTATGCGGACTTCGCCCGCGAGAACTGCATGGATCTGGCGCTGCGCCACGACAACGTGCTGGTCTCGCGCACCCTTTCGAAATCCTATGCGCTGGCCGGGTTGCGCGTCGGCTATTGCGTCGGCTCGCCGGTGCTGATCGAGGCCATGACCAAGGTGAAGGATTCCTACAACCTTGACGCCGTGGCGCAGGCCCTGGCCTTGGCGGCGCTGAACGACACGGCGTACATGCGCACGCAGGTCGCGCGGATCATCGAGCAGCGCGAGCGGCTTGCCGCCGCGCTGTCGGGGATGGGCTTCGAGGTCTTTCCGTCCGAGACCAATTTCCTCTGGACCCGCCCGCCGGCCGGGATGACGGCGGCGGTGTTCTTTGAAACATTGCGCGGACGCGGGATTCTGGTACGGTATTTCCCGGACGGGCAGCTCGGGGCGTATGTCCGCATCACCATCGGCACGCCGGACGAGATGACGTCGCTGATCGAGACATCGGCGGAGATCCTACCGGGCTTGTCCCGGTAGTGAATGAAGTTGAGTGGC
>CAZGBW010000014.1:13104-18116 GCA_964523995.1 uncultured Victivallales bacterium
GACATCGGCGGAGATCCTACCGGGCTTGTCCCGGTAGTGAATGAAGTTGAGTGGCCGGTGGGCGGCGGCAGACTTGTTTGCTTTAGGCGGGGGTTCTGCTAGTCTCTCCGGGTGTGGAATCGTCGGCATGCCGGTCGAACGCATTGGAAATCAGGAGGGAATCGTCAAATGGTGAAGAGTAGAACTGCAACCGAGACGCGCAATACGCGCGAGACGCGGATTCATGTTGAAGTGAACCTTGATGGCACGGGGGTCTACACGGTGAGCACCGGCCTTCCGTTCCTGGATCACATGCTGGAACTCTTCTCCCGGCATTCGCTGATCGATCTGGACCTGAAGGCGACCGGCGATCTGGCGGTGGACTACCATCACACGGTGGAGGACGTCGGGCTGGCGCTGGGGACCGTGATAGACCGAGCGCTCGGCGACCGCAAGGGCATCCGGCGCTACGGGTTCTTCTATATCCCGATGGATGAGGCGCTGGCCCGGGTGGTGGTGGATCTTGGCGGGCGCCCGTACCTGGTGAAGACCATGGTGTGCAAGAAGCGCAAGCTGCTGGATTTCGAGCTGGCGCTCTTCGACGACTTCTTCCAGGCGTTTGCGGTGCAGGCGCGCATGAACCTGAACATCGAGCAGATCGCGGGGCAGGAGGCGCATCACGCCTTCGAGTCCGTGTTCAAGGCGCTGGCCCGCGCCATGCGGATGGCGCTGGAGGCGGATCCGCGCGATGCGCGGATCCCGTCGAGCAAGGGGCGCATCGGGAACTGAAGGCGCTCAGCGCTGCAGCGCCGACCGGACCCGGTCCTTGAGGCCGGTGCGGCGCTGGCGGATCTCGGTGTTGCGGATGGCGATGGCGACGGCCTTGCGCGTGCCGACGATGCAGACGAGCCGCTTGCCGCGGGTGACCGCGGTGTAGAGCAGGTTGCGCTGGAGCATCTTGAAATGCTGCGTGGTGATCAGGACCACCACGGCCGGGTATTCGCTGCCCTGCGACTTGTGGATGGAACTGGCGTAGGCATGCACGAGCTCGTCGAGTTCCGAGAAATCGTAGGCCACGTTCCTCCCGTCCATCTCCACCGTGATCTCCTGGTCCTCCTCGTTGACGAAGGAAATGCTGCCGATATCGCCGTTGAAGACTTCCTTGTCGTAGTTGTTGCGCACCTGCATGACGCGGTCGCCCTTGCGGTACTTGCGCCCGAAGCGCTCGATCTCGTGGCCGGCCGGATTGAGCGCCTGCTGGAGCACGGCATTGAGATTGTCCGCGCCGAGCTGGTTGCGGCGCATGGGGGTCAGCACCTGGATGTCGCTCATGGGCTTGAGCCCGAAGCGTTTTGGAATCCGCTGCGTCACTAGCTCGATCATGCGCTGGATGACATCATCGGGCTCCTCCGACTCGATGAAATAGAAATCCGAGGTGGTGTCGCCCTCCTCGGGGAAAATCAGGAATTCGCCCTGGTTGATCCGGTGGGCGTTGCGGACGATCAGTCCGCCGGATTCCTGCCGGAAGATGGTTTCGAGCGCCTCGCAGGGAATGGCGCCGGACTGGATCAGGTCGCGCAGCACATTGCCGGGGCCGACGCTGGGAAGCTGGTCGATATCGCCGACAAGGATCAGCGTCGCCGCGTCCGGCAGCGCCCGCATCACGTGGGCCATGAGCTGTATGTCGATCATGGAGACCTCGTCGAGGATGAAGCAATGGCCCTCGAGGGGTTTATCCGCATTGAATTCGAACGTGCCGGTCTGGGGCAGGAATTTAAGGAGGCGGTGGATGGTGAGGGCCTCCCCGCCGGTGGCCTCGGCCATGCGCTTGGCCGCCCGGCCTGTCGGGGCGGCCAGGCGGACGGTGAGCTTGCGCGCCTGGTAGACATCCACCAGGGCGCGGATGATGGTGGTCTTCCCGACACCGGGACCACCGGTGATGATGGAGACCTTCGAGCGCAGCGCGGTCTCGAGCGCCTCGCGCTGCTTGGGCGCGAACGTCAGCTTCATCCGGGCCTGGGCCCATTCGACGGCCTTGTCCGCCGCGATCGGCTTGAACGGGACCGGCGTGTCCAGCAGCCGCCGGATGCCATCGGCGGTGGCCCGTTCGGCATCGAGGAGCTCCGAGAGGTAGATGCGGTCCTCGTCCTTGGTCAGGCGCGGGGTCTCCAGTTCCAGCTTGAGGGCCTCGGCCAGGATCTCGATCGAGATGGCGAGCAGGCTCTCGGTGTAAAGCAGCAGCTCGGCCTCGGTACAGAAGCAGTGGCCCTCCTCGGAGAGCGTGCGCATGACATAGACGATACCGGCGCGGGCGCGAATGACCGAGTTCTCCGGGATGCCAAGGCTCATGGCGACGCTGTCGGCGGTCTTGAAGCCGATGCCCCACACATCGGCGCAGAGGCGGTAGGGGTTGGTGCGCACCATGGCGACCGACTCGTTGCCGTACTGCCGGTAGATGCGGGCGGCCTGGGCGGTGCCGATGCCATGGCCCTGGAGGAAGATCATGATGTCGCGCACGCCCTTCTGCTCGTTCCAGGACTCCTTGATCCGCTTGCGGCGGATGGGGCCGATGCCCTCGATCTCCTCGATGCGCATGGATTCCTTCTCGATGATGCGCAGGGTATCGTCGCCGAAGGTGTCCACCAGGCGCTTGGCCATGACCTTGCCGATGCCGCGGATCATGCCGCTGGCCAGGTAGCGTTCAATGCCCTTGGCGGAGGAGGGTGCCATGCAGGTGATCGCGGCGGCCTGGAACTGGAAACCATGCTGCGGGTGGCGGATCCATTCCCCTTCCGCGCGCAGCGTTTCCCCGACCCACATGGCCGAACAGGTGCCGACCACGGTGACCGGCTCCGGATGGCCATCGGCCTTGACCCGGCAGACGCTGTACCCGTTCTCCTCGTTGCGGAAGACAATCGAGTCCACCACGCCGCAAAGCTCGCCGTGCTCGCCCGTCTTGGCCGGCGGGGCCGCGGCGGCGGGTGTCTTGCGTTTCTTCTGCCAGGGTTTCTGCGGATAGGCCATGGGAAGGGATCCTGCTCAGAACTGCTGGAGAATCAGGGCGGAATAAAGGAAACCGGTCCTGAACTGCTTCAGGGAGAACGATTCATCGGGGGCGTGGATGCGGTCCGACTCGTGGCCGAAGCCGACCAGCAGGGGGGCGGCCCCGGCGGCGGCGGCGAGGCGTACGACAATCGGGATGGAGGCGCCCTCCCAGAGAAAGGCGACGGGCTGCCCGGGGCAGACGGTGGACAGGGCGGCCTGCGACTTCTCGACGAGAGGCGAATCCGGATCGAGCCGGAAGCCGGGGCCGCCGACCCCGGCGTCGGTGATCCTCAGGCGCATCCCCGGGGGCGTATGGCGGGTGAGATGCCCGGTGACGGCATCGAGCACGGTCTGCGGATCCTGGCCGGGGACCAGCCGGGCGGTCAGTTTCAGGATGGCGGTGGCGGGGATGATGGTTTTCGAGCCGCTGCCGCCGTAGCCGGAATGAATGCCGTTGATATCGAGGCTGGGGAGGAATCCGATACGTTCAAAAGGCGCGGCGGTGCGGATGCCGCCGTCCGGGGTTGTCCCGGTCTGCTGGCGGTACGCGGCCGCATCGAACGGGATGGCCCGGGCCAGGTCGGTCTCGCGGGTCGAGGCGGCCGTGACCCCGTCGTAGAATCCCGGGACGGCCACGCGTCCGTCCCCGTGGAAGAGGGAGGCGGCAAGCTGCGCCATGCCCTGGGCGGTGTTGGGGGCCAGTCCGCCATGGACGCCGGAATGCAGGTCGTGATCCGCCCCTTTGAGTTCGGCATTGATCTGCACGATGCCGCGCAGGCCCATGACAATCGTCGGTGCGCCGGATGCTACGGTCAGGACATCATGGACCATGAGGATGTCGGCCTGGAGTCGCCCGCGCCAGGAATCCAGCGTCTCGTTCAGCCCGGTGCTGCTGCATTCCTCCTCGCCCTCGATCAGGATCTTCAGGCCGATGTCGAGCGCGCCGGCGGCAAGCAGGGTCTCGATGGCGGCCAGCGTGTAGAAGACCTGTCCCTTGTTGTCCTGCGCCCCGCGCCCGTAGAGCCGTCCGTCGCGCCATTCGGGCGAGAAGGGCGGCGAGGTCCAGGCGTCGATCGGATCGGCGGGCTGCACATCGTAATGGCCGTAGAAGAGAACCGTTGGTTTCCCCGTTTTTCCTGGGCGTTCCGCAAACACAAACGGCTTGGTCCGCGTGCTGGCCAGTTCCGTGTGAAAGCCGTGGCGGCGGAGACGGTCGGCGATCCAGCTGGCGCAGCGGAGGCAGTCCTGGTGGTGGGCGGGATCGGTGCTGACACTCGGGAACCGCACAAACGTCATCCAGTCCTCGATGATTTGCTTTTCCCGGCTGGCGAATTCGGTTTCAAGGGTTTGCAGATTCACGGTACGCTCCATTTCTCAAGAGTTTGCATGAGCGTAGCGAACGCCTGAGCGCAAGGCGATGTTTTTCATCGCTCCCACTTAACCGAAAAATCCAGAAGCACCCGGAAGCAACGCCGGGTTGGGGGCGCATGGCAGATGCGTGGGTAACCCGCACCTCGCAGGCAGGGGGCCGTTGGATCGAAGTAGTTCACGACAAAGTTGACGAAATAGTTATGACGGGATAGTTTACGACAAAGTTCACGAAGTGGGTGCTCTGACTGCGCATCGCTGAGTGGTGCAGGGAGGCGCTTGTGTCATCGTGAACATTGTCGTGAACTACCTCGAAAAACCACCTCGTGAACATTGTCGTGAACTACTCCGCATACGACTAGCAACAAAGGCAGCCTGTTCCTGTGCTGCATGATGCAAGAGGAACCCACGCAACTGCAATGAGCCCCCGCGTTGCGCGTGCTGGAATACCGGCTCGCCTCGGACGGGCATTCCGGTTATCATGAGCCGATACATGAACGAGGAACTTCAGATCAGCGAGCTATTCACGTCCATCCAGGGGGAGTCCCTGCGGGCGGGAACCGGCTGTTACTTCATCCGGCTGTCGGGCTGCAACCTGCGTTGCCGCTATTGCGACACGG
>CAZGBW010000015.1:0-2848 GCA_964523995.1 uncultured Victivallales bacterium
TTGTTTCGGCAAGGCCATTCAACCGCGAACGGATGCGAAACTGGTCGCCCTCTGCGACCCGAATCCGGTGAGGATGGAATTTGCAGCCAAGGAGCTCGGCCTGAAGCTGAATTTCTACTCGTCGGTAGAGGTCATGATTACGGCCGAGAAGCTCGATGCGGTGGTCATCACCAGTCCGGACTGTTATCACGAGGAGAATGCGGTAACGGCATTGCGCAATGGCGTCCATGTCCTGGTTGATAAACCGCTGGCGACAACCGTGATGGGTTGCCAGAACATCATCCGTGCTGCCGGGACATCCGGCAAGACGATCATGATGGGATTCAACTTGCGGCATCACGAGGTCCTTAAAAGGCTGAAAACGCTGGTTGCCGGGGGAGTCCTCGGACGTGTCTTCCTGATGGAAAACCGCGAGTTCTACGATGGAGGCCGTACCTACATGTCCCGATGGAACCGGCTTTATGAGAAGTGCGGGGGTCTCTGGATCCATAAGGGGAGCCATGACTTTGACATCTTCAACTGGCTGCTGGATTTCCCGAAACCGGTCAAGGTGAGTGCGTTCGCCGGGGTTGATGTGCTGAATTCCGGGAATATCCCGTTCGCGGTCAGGCCCGGAGTCCCGGTCGGTCCGACCTGCCATCAATGCCCCTACAGCGGGGTTTGTCCGGATGTCTACCGGATTGACGATATCCAGAACAGCCCTTGGAGTGACGCCGCGGTCGCGTGCGATGGCTATTCAAAGGACCTCTGCATGTACACGTCGGGCAAGGATACCCATGACAATGGCATCGCGATGGTGGAGTATGAGAACGGGGCCAAGGCCAGCCATCTGGAGTGCTTTGTGACTTCGGTGAATGATCGGCTCTATACGGTGGTTGGTGATCTAGGCCAGGCTGAGGTCAGTTTGGAGCAGCGGCGGATCACGATCCGTCCGCGTTGGAGCCGGGAAGTCATCACGCACGTTATCCCGGAAACGGAAGGCGGGCATGGAGGCGCTGACCCGATGCTGGTGGATGCCTTTTTCAAGGTGCTCAAGGGCGAGGTGGAAAACACGTCAACAACGGAACATGGAATGTGGTCCACGGCCATTGGCCAGGCCGCGGAACTATCCCGTCGCGAGGAGCGTACCGTCAAGATTGCCGAGTTATTCAGGCAGGAGGACAATCCCTGATAGCGGTTTCCACGCAATCCAGCAGTTCCTCCTCGTGCCACGAAGCCGGGAGTGTCGGGATTCCAAGCCCGTTCAGGATGCCGAGTCTGTCTTGGCTCGTACCTGCGCAGGCGATTGCCACCATGGGAATGCCCCGCAGGTCGGCATCCGCCTTCATGGAATAGACGGGGGATTTCTCCTCGTCGGCGTTCGCCGGAAAATCGAAGATAACCACGTCAGGACGGGTGCTCCGGGCAAAGGACAGGGCGTCCTCGCTGACAGGGCATATGATCACGCGATACTGGCGCGAGGATAACCGCTGATCGAGCAGTGTCCTGGCTTCCTCGTCCGGATGGGCGATCATCACGGTTGGCGGGGCGGCTATCGGCATGCAGACGGATACCCGGGTTCCCCTTGCCATCCCCGGCGGCGGGCTCTGGATCGCGAGGGCCCCGCCATGCAGCTCGATGATCTCCTTGGCGATGGAAAGTCCAAGTCCCGTGCCGCTGACCTGTTCCGACACCCGGTAGTATTTCTCGGTCACTCTTGCAAGGTTTGGCGGGGCGATACCGATTCCGTTGTCGGTGATGTCCAAGACCAGTGTGCCCGTGGTGGAGGGGTCACGGCAAAGCCTTATTTCCACCCGACCACCCTCGGGGGTGAACTTGATGGCGTTGCCGATGATGTTGATGATCGCCCGCATCATCTTGCCGGCATCGCACGCGACAAACACCGGATCCCGGTCGAGGGACGGCACCAGAAGCATGCGCTTGGCCTGAGCCTGGACGCCAAGAGCGGTCACGGCCTGCCGCGTGAGCCTGTCGAACAGGATTCTTGAACGGTGAAGGTGCATGGTTCTCGATTCCAGGCGGCTCAAATCCAGGATGTCCTCGACGGTATTGGTCATCCGCTGGCAATCCATGTCCATCATCCGCAGATAATCCGAAAGCGCATCCGGCAACGGGCCGAGCACGCCGGCGAGCAGGTTGGCGATCTCGATCTTCATCGTCGTGAGCGGCGCCCGCAGATCATGCGACACGCAGGAAACGAATGCCACCCTCGCCCGGTCCTGGTCCTCGAGGCGCGCCACGGCCGCGCGAAGCGCGTCTGTCCGCTCCGACACGCGTTGTTCAAGTTCGGCGTTCATCCGGTGAAGCGCCTCTTCCGCCTGCTTCCGTTCCGTGATATCGCGGTTGATGCCCAGCAGTCCCGTGATCTGGCCCGTGTGGTCGCGCAAGGGGACCTTGGTCGTCAGGATCCATCGCGTGTTTCCCGCGGCGTCCGTGACGGACGCCTCCCGGTTGATGCAAGGCTGATCGTTGTGCAGGAGTGCCTGCTCTTCCGCCAGGAACTGTGCGGCCAGCTCGGGCGGGAAGAAGTCGAAATCGCATTTGCCCACGAGCTGGTCCGGGGATGTGGCGCCGAAGAACCGGGCGGTTACGGGGTTTACCGATACGAAACGGCTCTCGGTGTCCTTCAAATAGACCTGGTCCGGGATGTTGTCAATGAGACTGCGCAAAAGGTCATGTTCGCCCGCCAGCGCCTGCTGTGCACGAAACCGCTCGATGGCGTAGCGAATCGTCCTGACCAGGGACGCCCCGTCCTCCTGTCCCTTCACGACAAAGTCCTGCGCTCCCTGCTGGACGGTGGCGGTGGCCAGTTCCACATCGTCCAGGCCGCTCAGGACGATGATCGGCA
>CAZGBW010000015.1:2948-14260 GCA_964523995.1 uncultured Victivallales bacterium
GGGAGACTGAAGCAGAATGTCGATCCTTTTCCAGCCTCGGATTCCACCCATATTCGCCCATTGTGGCGCTCGACGACTTTCTTGCTGATGGCAAGCCCGATGCCCGTGCCGGGGTATTCAGCCCTGGAATGCAGCCGCTGGAAGATGATGAATAACCGGTCGAAATACTGCGGGTCGATGCCGATGCCATTGTCACTCACCCGGAAGATCCACTCCGGGCCCTGCCTGGTGGCGCTGACATGCACCTGCGGGGTGGCCTCCCCGCGGAACTTGATCGCGTTGCCGATCAGGTTCTGGAACAGTTGGACCAGTTGCACCGCATCCCCCGTGATGGTGGGGAGCGGTGTATGCGTCACTACGGCGCCGCTTTCCTGAATCGCCAGCTCCAGGTTCCCCATGGCATGCTGCAGGATAGCCTCGCCGTCAACAGGTGCAAACGGACTGCCACGGGTTCCGACACGGGAATAGGCCAGCAGGTCGCTGATCAGCCTCTGCATGCGGTGGGCACCGTCCACGGCAAACGCGATGAATTCCTTGGCGTCGCTGTCCAACCTGTCCCCGTAGCGCTCCGCCAGCAATTGCGTGAAGCTTGCCACTTTTCGCAGCGGTTCCTGGAGATCATGGGAGGCGACATAGGCAAACTGCTCCAGCTCCCGGTTGGATCGCTGCAGTTCGGATGTCGTCTGCTCCAATGCCGTCACCGCCCGTGTACGGTCCTCCACCTCCCGGGCCAGTTGCGCATTGGTCCGCTTCAACTCGGCGGTCCGCTCCTCCACCAGCGCCTCGAGATGGAGGCGATAGTCCTTCAACTCCTCCTCTGCCTTCCTGAGCCCGGTGACATCCCGGAATACCAGGACGACGCCGATGATGGTTCCGCCGGGGTCGCGAATAGGGGCCCCGCTATCCGCAATACTGCGTTCGGTTCCGTCCCGGCAGATCAGGGCGGTATGATTCGCCAGCCCGACGATGATGCCGGACTGGAGAACCTTCTCGACGGGGTTGACACAGGGCTGGCGGGTCTCCTCGTTGACGATACGGAATATGCACGGGAGGTACATCCCCATGGCCTCCTCCTGCGACCAGCCGGTGAGTTGCTCGGCGACGGAGTTCATCAGGACGACATTACCGCCCGTGTCTGTCGCGATCACGCCGTCGCCGATCGAGCGCAGCGTCACCCGCAAGCGTTCCTTCTCGGCGGCCAGCTGCTGTTCGGCCATCTTCCGTTCGGTGACGTCCTTGACAATGGCCTCGACGATCCTGTGCCTGGTGCCTGGATCGGTAATGAGAAGCGAATCATGAATGACCCACCGGTCCTCACCCTTCAGGGTCTTGAAGTGATACTCGAATCCGCGAATCTCGCCGCGTTCTTCCAGCGCGTGCCGGACGGCTCCTTCCTTGTCGGTGTAGATGAGCACATCCTTGAGGAACCTGCCCGCCAGGTCCTCCGGCTTCCCGTCCAGGTCGAGAATATCCACAAGCCCCTGATTGGCCAGCAGGATTCGCCCGTCGTCGAATGCGTAACGGTACACGCCGTCCCGTGTGAATTCCATGAGCCGCCGGTAAAGATCCTGCATATGACACTCCTCCCCCTGCCTCCCGCCGCCTTACACAGCAGGCGGCTCCGTCCTCGTTGAAAAAAGCCGTGCCGCCGCGATCCGTCCGCGAACAGCCTGGAACCGCCGGTAAATGCCTTCATAGGTTTCCATCCGTTGGCGGTCGGGCTCATACGTCCGGCGTATCTTCACCATCTGTCTCGCCGCGGCGGCGACCGACGGGAAGATTCCCAGACCATGGGCCGCCAGGATCGCCGCACCGAGCAGCGAAGCCTGCGGATTCTCCAACGTGGAAACCGGTTTGCCGTAAAGGTCCGCCTGCATCTGGTTCCACCCCTCGATGGCCGTGCAGCCTCCGGTCAGCCGTATATGGCGGACGGGAACGCCAAGCGTCGTGAACACGTCCAGGACTTCCCTCGTCTGCATGGAGACGCCCTCCATGACGGCTCTTGCCAGTTCGTGCCGGTGGTGGGCTAGTGTCAGTCCCAGGAAGATACCCTTCGCGTCCGGGGTCCAGTGGGGGGCGGAATCACCTGCCAGGTAGGGGTAGAACAGGATCCCGGACGAGCCTGGCTCGACCTGGGCCACCCTGGCCAAAAAGGAAGCCTGAAAGCGGTCCCCGCCATTCATGAGCCGGGCGGCCCATTCCAGGCAGGCACCCGCGGAATTCTGCAGCCCTTCCAGATTCCATTTTCCAGGCACCGCGTGCGCGCAGCACATGACCCGCCTTTCCGGGTCGCGCACGGCGGTTGCCGCATAGCAGAGGGGCACGGCGGCGGTTCCAAGGGATATCTCGATCATGCCTGGCGCGACCGCGCCGGCGCCGATACCCGCGCACTGCTGGTCGCCGCCGCCAGTGACGAGCGGGGTTCCCTCCAACAGTCCCGTGCGCCTCGCCGCCTGTCTCGAAAGGGTTCCAACCGTTGTCCCGGAAGGCACCAGGGTCGATAGCGCTTCCTTGGGTATCCCGGTCTGCCCCAGGATCGTGTCGCTCCAGGTCTGGCTCTCGATGTCCAGCATGCCGGTCAGCGAGGCGTTGGATGGATCGCAGAAGAACCCGTCGCTGCCGAGCTGGTTCAGCATATAGTCCTGAATCAGCACGAAACGGGCGGTATTCCGGAACCGGTCCGGGTCGTTCCTCATGATCCAGAGGATCTTCGCGAGGGTGAATACCGCGTTATCCGGCAGGCCGGTGATGGAATAGTAGGTGCGGTCGGGAATTCGCCGCCGGAGGGCCTTGATACATGCCGTACCGCGCATATCCTGCCATGAGATGGCGTTGCCCAGCGCCCTGCCTCTTGCGTCCATGCCCAGGACCGTCGCCCGCTGGTTGGTCAAGGAAAGCCCCTCGATGTTCCGCGGGGCAACCCCGGAGGTCTTCACCGCCTGTCGAAGGGTGGAGCAGCAGGCGTTCACAATGGCGCGGGGGTCGCATTCCATGCGCCCGTCCGGGTGCTGCATGCAGGAAGAGGGACCCGATGCCAAACCCCGGATCTCCCCGTTCAACCCGACAATGGCACTTTTGACGACGGTGGTTCCGCAATCCATCGCTGCTAGAAACGTTTTCATCATTTCACCGAGTGCGGCAGTTTCACAACGGTCAGCCAGAAACTGTCAATGGCCGCCACCACCGACAGGAACTGTTTCAGGTCAACCGGTTTGTTGATGTAGCAGTTCGCATGCGTGTTGTACGCGTGGAGGACATCCCCTTCGTCCTGTGATGTGGTCAGGATCACGACGGGAATCCGCTTCAGCTCGGGATCGGTCTTGATGTCCGCAAGCACCTCGCGCCCGTCCCGCATGGGAAGATTCAGATCCAGCAGGATCAGATCCGGAACCGGCGCTTTGGCGTATTTCCCCTGCCGGCGCAGGAAGGCCATCGCCTCGACCCCGTTTTCCGCCACGCTCAGGCGGTTGATCACCTTCGCGGTCTTCAGCGCCTCCTTGGTCAGCCGTACATCGCCGGGGTCATCCTCGACCAGCAGGATCTCGATCGGATTGCATTCGGGTGCTGTACTCATGGATTGCGTCCTCCCTGTATGCAGGGCAGCGCGGGCGGACGTAACAGCGTCTGCCGCGCTACTCCCACAGATCTGTTGTCATCATAGCGATCCCCCCCTTGGGTTGGCGATAACAATCTTCTTCAACGCGCCCGTCGCGCCGGTCGGCTCGCGCGGGTTTGAATTTCCTTGCAACGCATAGCGCCGTCGGGACACAACCGGAACTCCCACGAAGGCGAAGGAGCCCAGGACTATGACAATACCCGCGCAAGCGGCACCACACCCTGCTGCCCGCTATTTTGACCGTGTCGAGCTGCACCGCCTGGGCGATGCGCGTCCCTCAGGCCTGTGGATCACGTCGCTGCCCGTGCCGCCGGGCGCGGGGAAGGCGTGGAGCCTGGGTGGGCGTCCGACGTACGCGGAACCGCTGGGGGGAGTGGCCCGGCAGCGACGGTCAGCCCCGCCGCCTGCTGCTGGTGGCCGATGGCGGCGACGAAGCCCCCGCCACCCTTCGCCCGGAGGCTCCCGCTGCAACGACAGGGTCCCTGCCGGAAGCGGAGATGGAGCTGCTTGAGGAGAGCCAGGACCGGTTCTACTACTGGCGGACGGATTGCCTGAAGCTGAAATGGAAGGACAAGACGGTGCGGCTGATGATGGGGCTGCGCGTGGGCGATGCGGTACACTGGGGCCAGTTCAGCCGTCTGGTGGTGGAGCACGAGACGCCGACCTGCCGTGTGGTCACGATGTGCGGCGCGATTCCGGTTGGGCAGGTCACGCGGGGCGACATCGCCGGGGGTGGTTACAACGTTCCGTTCCTGCATCAGCAGAACTGGGTTTACGGGTTCCTGTATGCGTGTTTGCATGCCAACGGGGTTTGCGAGATATACGCCCGCCATACGAACAGCAAGTTTGTCGACAGCGGACGGGCGTTCCGCGGCGGGGTGCCGGTGATCGGGATCGGCGTTGACGGGGAATGCCCGGATCCGGACGGACTGCGTGGACTGACCACGGGAGCGCTGGAGGAGTGCACCCTTGGCGGTGTGCGGTTTGACGTCAATGAAATCTCGCGCCTCGGCTCTCCCGCGAACCCCGGGCGTATTGACGTGGAGGGCTCGACCCTGGTCTGGCAGCCCTACCTCGGGGTTGAGTTGTACGGCGGGCTCGCGCCGGCGCAGCAAACCGGCAATCCCTTCATCATCGCGGCCGAGGATCAGCTCTTTCCGCATGGCATGAGCCGCTCCCTGCGCTTTTCCCTGAGCATGAATGCCGAACGTTCCCCGCGCGTGATGCGCTACCAGGCCCCGGCCTGGTGGTATGGGCTCTGCGAGGAATTCTCCCCGGCACCGCTGCTCCCGGTCAGGAACGACTACGATGCCGTGCTGGAGTATGAGCGGCAGTGGGTCCGCCGTACCATCCACAAGGGCGGGTTCGAGGATGGCTGCGTGCCCAGGGGCGTGTCCAGCGGGAAGCCGGGGCGGCCGGAACCCGGCTGGGAGGGCGAGACACCGGGCGCGATGTTCCTTTCCGCCTACCGCTGCGGCGATGGCCTTGATCATGACCTTGCCCTTCGCGCCGCCTACTTCTTCACCGATGTCTGCATTGACCATGCCGACAAGCTGGTACGCATGCATGGACAGGCCCCGCCGGCGATGGCCTTGCCCATGAACCGGATCCACGCCTGCTTGTGCGCGTACCTGGAGACCGGCGATCCGTACCTGCGGGATGTCGCGGAGGCGGTGGTCGAGACCAGTTACCGCGTGCACAAGAACGCGTGGCCGCGCTTGTCGGTCGGTCGCGACGCCTGTTTCATCCGCGGGGCCGTGCTGCTCTACCGTTATCTCAACGACAAGCACTATCTGGATATCGCCCGCGGCAGCATCCGGACCGTGGCCGGATCCCAATTCCCGGATGGCTCCTTCGGGGACCAGGGAGGGGGGACCGGTGTTCACGGATGGAACCAGTACATCATCAAGCCCTGGATGGGCTGCATGGCGGTGGGAGGGGCTCTGGATCTGCTGGAGATGTTCCCCGCGGATGCGCTTGCTCGTCAAACGGCCAGGCGATTCGCCGATTGGCTGATGCGCGAGCGCCACGAGCTCGAGGGCGGCGCCAGGGGCTGGAGCTACCGGCACGGGTACAACGGCGGCCGCGAATTTGTGCAGATCAACTCGGACGAGAAGGTGCTCGTGCTGCCGGATCATATCCCATGGCACAATGAGTATTTGGCGCGGGTGCTGCCGATCCATTCGCTTTACACGGGTGCCCCGTCTTACTTCGACGCCTGGGCGGAAAGCCACGCGGTGCAGGAGCGGCATGTCGGGAGTAACGGCGAGTACACGAGCAGCGACCACTCGTATGCACAGGCGTGGCAGTATATCCCTTGGTTGCAGCAACGCCTTTGGAATGCCACGCTGGGCGAGAACGGACTGGAGCTTGATCCGCGGCACTTCGGCCCCCGTACGCCGGCGGCGGCAACCCTCCTGACGCCGGACGGGGAGGTTCGGGTCCGCTGGGTTGACGACAAGCGTTGGGAGTTCGTTTCGCGCCAGGCGTAGGGCGCAGGGATTTGAAAGCGAGGCAGGATGATGAGGAACAGCACGATCCAAGCGGGAGTGATACCCTTCTGGTTTTTCAACGACGCCTCCACCGTGGCGGAGAGGATCCGGTATCTGCGGGCCTGCCACAAAGGCGGGATCCGGGCGATGGCCATGCATTGCCGCAGCGGGAACCTGATTCCCTATGCGTCCACGGAATGGTGCGAGACGTGTGGCCTCAATCTTGTCGGGCACATGTCTCCGGAGGATGATCCGGTGGCGGAGGTGGGGTGTCTTGGCAGTGTGATGCCCCTGATGAAGATCCTGCATTGCCCGGGAACCGACCTGATTGCGCCCTTCGTGGGGAACCGGGAAACCCCGCCCGTGAACCTGGGAAGCCTGCGGGCCGGATCCCTGCGGGCACAGACCGGTGCGGCGGCGGTCTCCGAATCTTGTGCCCTCCTCGACTGGGATCCCACGACGGCGAAATGCCACCAGATTCTCGCCTGGCAGAAGGTACTGGGAATAGACCGGTTCTTCCTGCACGGGTTCTTCTCCAGCGTGGAAGGCGTCGTGGTACACGAGGCTCCTCCGGATTAAGGACCGAAGACGCCGAGTGTACGAGTACGTGCAAGAGTACGAGGGGAACGTCATAATTCAACTTGTTTCTCACCGTACTCGTACACTCACTCGTGCACTCGAATCTCTTTAGCCCGAGTTCGCCGGTTCAAGGGATGGCCAGCATCCGGTCGATGGATCCTTTCGCCCTCCGGCGGATATCCTCCGGCACCTGGATCTCAAACTGCATGTTCTGCAGGGAGGCCAGCGTGTCCTCCAGGGTGATCTTCGCCATGTGCGGGCAGCGGTGGCTGCAAAGCCGCAGCATCTCCCGGTCCGGATTCTCGGCCATGATGTTGTCGGCCATCGAGCATTCGGTCAGCAGCAGGTACCGTGGTGCAGGATGCTCCTTGACGTAGCGGATCATCGCCGACGTGCTGCCGGAGAAGTCCGCCGCCTCCACCACGGCGGGGGAGCACTCCGGGTGGGCAAGCACCACGGTATCCGGAAACTGGCGCCGCACATGGCTCACGTCCTCGACCCCGAACAGTTCATGGACCTCGCACCGGCCGTGCCAGGCGATGAACCGCCCGCCCGACGCCGAGCAGCCCTCTGCCGCCTGTTCGGGGAACAGGACCGTCTTGCCGGTCTCGCGGGCGACGTTGCGGGCGAGATACTCGTCCGGTATGAAAATCACCGTGTCACCGGGCAGCGAGGCCACCACCCGGGCGGCGTTCCCCGAGGTGCAGCAGATGTCCGTCTCCGCCTTCACATCGGCGTAGGTGTTGATGTAGGTGACCACCGGCACCCCCGGGAATTGCTGTTTGAGCGCCCGCACGTCGGCGGCGGTGATGCTCTGCGCCAGCGAGCAGCCCGCCTTCTGCGCCGGAATGAGAACGGTGCGATCCGGGTTGATGATCTTGGCCGTTTCGGCCATGAATTCAACCCCGCAGAACACGATCACCTGATGTCGAGTCTCCGCCGCCTTCCGGCAAAGCTCGAGCGAGTCGCCGGTGATATCCGCCACGGCGTGATACACGGCGGGTTCCATGTAGTTGTGGCCGAGAATGACGGCATCCCGTTCCTTTTTCAGCCGGTTGATCGCCACCGCCAGTTCCGCCTTGGCGCGCATCTCGATCTCCGGCACCAGATCCCGGAGGTGTTCCTTCATCCAGGCGTGCATCGTGTCCGCATCGGTTGTCTTTGAAATCATGGCCAACTCTCCGCCACTCCCGTTTTTTAGTTTCCAGAGGGCCTATCGTTTCGCTAAGCTGCCCGAACAGGCAAATCATCGGGAATCCACTATGCACGAAAAACCAAAGGCAATCCAGAGGAAACCGGACTGGCTTCGTGTCCGGCTTTCCGGCAGTCCTGCCTTCAAGGAGATCAGCGCCCTGGTGCATGATCGTCATCTGAACACGGTATGCGAGTCCGCCATGTGCCCCAATATCCATGAATGCTGGGGAACACACAAGACGGCCACCTTCATGATTCTCGGCGACACCTGCACCCGTGCCTGCCGATTCTGCGCCGTGCCGTCCGGAAAACCGCAGGTACCCGACCCGCAGGAACCGGCCCGTGTCGGTGATGCGGTGAAAAGCATGGGCATCCGCCATGCGGTTGTCACCATGGTCACCCGCGACGATCTGCCGGACGGGGGCGCGTCGTTTGTGGCGGATACGGTCCTAGCCATCCGGAATTGCGCACCCGGCTGCACGGTCGAGGTCCTGGTTTCCGACATGAACCTGAACCCCGATGCCATCCGCCTTATTGCCGCCGCCCGTCCGGATATCAACAGTCACAACCTGGAGACCGTCCGGCGGCTGACCCCGCAGATCCGCTCGCGTTCGGATTATGACCGCTCGCTCGCCTATTTGCGGAAGGTGAAGGAATCCGACCCTGGTGCCGTCACCAAATCGAGCCTGATGCTGGGGCTGGGCGAGACACGCGAGGAGATCCTGGAAAGCATGGGCGACATGCGCGGGGCGGGTGTGGATATCCTCAACCTGGGGCAATACCTGCAGCCGACGGCCAGGCATACCCCCGTGGTCCGGTACTGGACCCCCGATGAGTTCGCGGAACTGAAAGCGCAGGCCCTGGAGCGCGGGTTTGCCTACTGCCAGTCCGGCCCCATGGTCCGCTCCTCCTACCACGCTGGCGACCAGTATGGCGACTTCCTGCGAAACCTGCGTGCCTCCCGTTGAGGAGGCTGTTGAGGAGGCTTGAAGTGGCGATCCCGGAGTGCTATGGTCCCCGCCGCCGTGAAATAAGGAACGTCCGCAATATCGCGAGGCGTCCATCAAGAAAGGAATCCTCAATGAAAAATCTATGCCGGGTCTTGCTTGCCTCCTTGCTTGTCGTCACTGTCGCCTGGGGGGCGAAGCCGCCTGCGGGGAAGACCGGCTCCGGCCGGGCGGCGATCGGTGTCCGCTCCGCGGATCCTTATCTTGGCGCGATTGTCGTGGACGCGGAATCCGGTGCCGTTCTTTTCGAGGACAAGGCCGATGAACCGGGTTATCCCGCCAGTGTCATCAAGCTGATGGTGTCGCTGCTGATCGAGGAACGTGTGAAGGCCGGACTGATGGCCCTTACCGACAGCGTCCAGGTGACACCCGAGGCGGCTGCCATCGGAGGCTCCCAGGTGTATCTGGATCCGAAGGAGACTTTTCCCGTCGAGGAACTTGTCGCCGCACTGGTTATCCATTCCGCCAACGATGCGGCGGCCGCGCTGGCCATCCATGTGGCTGGCACGCGGAATGCCTTTGTCGACCTGATGAACAAGCGGGCGGCCGAGCTCGGGATGAAGGCGACCCGCTTCCACTCCGTGCATGGGCTTCCCCCGTCGGCGGGACAGGAACCCGATGTCTCGACCGCCCGGGACCTGTCCATGCTGGCGCGCGAGGTCCTGCTCAAGCATCCGGATGTGACGCGGTTCTCCTCGCAGCAGAATCGTCCCTTCCGGAACGGGGCTTTTACACTGCGGAACCCGAACCGCCTCGTGGGAACCTATTCCGGTTGCGACGGCCTGAAGACCGGTTACTTCAAGGCGGGCGGTTTCTCGATCGTTTCCACCGCGCAGCGCAACGGGCGCCGGGTGATTGCCGTTGTCGTCGGCTGCGCGGATCGCAAGGTCCGGGATGCGACGGCGATGGACCTGTTGTCCAAGGGGTTCCTTGCCCAGGAGAAGCTGCCGGTGGCGGTTGTTGCCGGAGAGGCTCCGGCAGCCGCAGTCACAACGCCGGCAGCGGCGCACTGAGCGCCTCCAGGATGGCCTGGTGCTGCCCGTTGAGGTTGTCGATCTCGGCTTGCCAGAAAGATCCGGAACCCCAGTCCGGGGACAGCCTGGAAAACCCGCCGTCGTCCTGCTGGCGGGCGCACCATGCCAGATAGTGGATCATGCGCATGAAGCGCAGGGGTTCGATCAGCCGCAGTTCCGCGCGATTGAACGTGCGGAAGGTCTCGTAGCCTTCCAGGAGCAGGCTTGCCTCCGGGGCGGCATCCTGCAGTCGCCCGGGCAGCAGCATCCATAGGTCCTGCACGGCGGGGCCGCTGGCCATGTCGTCGAAGTCAATCAGGGAGAGCGGCTCGCCGGGACGCCAGAGCATGTTGTTCCTGTGGCAGTCCCCATGGATACGGATGTTCTCAACGTCCTCGAACAGCGGTTCGATGAGGTCCAGCACCGCGTCAACGGTCTCCTCGAAACGGTGACACAGGTCGGGGCGCCCGATATGGTCGTCCAGCAGTCCCTGGATATGATCCTCCGTGGAGGCGTCCGGAGCCATGTGGATGCGGTCGCGCGTCCCGTGGCGGGCGCCAACGACATGCACACGGGCCAGCAGGCGACCGATCTCGCCCCATTGTGCCGCGTCGGGTTCGTCCAGCGCCCGCCCGCCCCGTTTCGGGAACACGGCATAATACATGCCGTTGCAGTTCCGGAGGGTGGTCCCGTCCACGAAAGGCAGCGGGGCAATGACGGGAATCTCGTCACCGCTCAGCTCGCCCAGGAAGTCCTGCTCGTCCTGGAGCGCCTCCGGGCTCCATCGGCCAGGCCGGTAGAACTTGGCGACCACCCGGCTGCCGTCCTCCAGCTCCACCTCGTAGACGCGGTTGATGTAGCTGGTGAGTGGACGGCAGAGGCTGGTGCAGCGCCGCCCGAGTGCCTCCTCGACCAGATCAAGCACATGATCCGGCGTCAGATGTGAGAAGCCACCCGGGTCCGGTACGGCATCCTTGCGCATCAGAAGTGGAAACGGAAGCTGGCACCGTAGGATAGTTCGTCGAACATCATGATCTTCGCCCCGATGGAGATCTGCGGCGCGAAGTAGACATCCGCCCCGGCCACCAGCCCGAACAACGCCTCGCCGTCGAAATCCGCGTCAACACCGCTGAGGTTCTCCACCGTGCCGCTCAGGTACGATACCGCCGGACCGGCATACAGCGCCAGGCTGGTCGCCACGCCGGAGGACCCTGCCGGGTAGCGGTCAAAGATCTCGTAGCCGATCGGCAGGGCCGCCACGGCTTCCATCCACTGTACGCTGCCAAGTTCGGTGTCGGACTCGGAGCGCGACAGCTCGGCGGATGCCTTCAGCGTCACCCGGCCGGCCATGAACGCGGGGGTCAGTACGTCCGCTTCCCAAAGATAGGCGCTCGCGCCGCCGGAGAGTTTC
>CAZGBW010000015.1:14360-17305 GCA_964523995.1 uncultured Victivallales bacterium
CCTCCTGTTGTTTACACCATTTCCTCAAATGCCGCCTTCAAAACCGCCTCCTCCACGACGCACCCCTCCGCCGCCGATCCGATCCGGCCCGCCAGGACGAACGCCGGGACCGCCCGGCGCGCCTTCTTGTCCGATGACATGATCCCGCGCAGCCGCTCCCAGGTGGCGTCCGCCACCGGTCCGCCACGGCGCCGCACCGGCAACCCCAGCCGCTCCAGCAGGCGCGTGACCCGGTCCGCCTCCGCGCGCGGCAGTCCCCGCTCGCGGCAGGAAACGAGCCCCGCATAGACCATGCCCAGCGCCACCGCCTCGCCATGCAGCAGCGTCCCGTAGCCGCTGATCGTCTCGAGCGCATGTCCCAGCGTGTGCCCGTAGTTCAGGATCGCCCGCAACCCGCTTTCGCGTTCATCCAGTCCCACCACCTCCGCCTTGATCTCGCAGCAGCGGGCAATGACGTGCAGCAATGCCGGCAAGTCCCGTGTGTCCAGGGCGTCCGCATGGGACTCCAGCCACTCGAGGAATGTCCGGTCCCGGATCACGCCGTATTTGACGACCTCGGCCAGTCCGGACCGGTACTCGCGGTCGGGCAGTGTGCGAAGCGTGTCGAGATTCACGGCCACCTGCATGGGCTGGTGGAATACGCCGACCAGGTTCTTCCCGCGCGGCAGGTTCACTGCCGTCTTGCCGCCCACCGAGCTGTCCACCATGGCCAGGAGACTCGTCGGCACCTGGAGCAGCCGCACGCCGCGCAGCCAGGTGGCGGCGGCGAATCCGGCCAGGTCGCCGACCACGCCGCCTCCCAGGGCCACGATGACTCCCTTGCGGTCCAGCCGGGCATCCAGGGCGCTCTCGAAAATCCAGCCCGCCTGCTCGAGCGATTTCGACGCCTCGCCTGCCGGGATCACCACCCGTGAACACGCGAAGCCCCGGGATGCCAGCGCCGCCTGCAGGGCATCGCCGTAAAGCGGATCCACATGGCTGTCGCTGACGATCAAGGCGGCCACGCCTTCCCCGCGCGTGTTCAACACGGACTCGAACCCATGTCCGAGCAAAATGTCGTACCCTCGATCCCCGAGATCCACTCTTACGCAACCGCTCATCCGTATCCCCTCGACCTTCAGGAGCCAGCCTTCCCGTCGCCTCTCCAACGATCGCATGGCACTCTAGCACAGCCGTGCCCGAATTCAAACCGCGATTTCATCCGGTTTCATCCCGCAGGCGCGGTCCGCGTGCCCGCGCATAATAGCATTGACATTCATTCCCCTGGAAACAATCGTTGTCCGCGTTCAACGGATCGGGCTGTTGATCCGTTTTGATATCATCAACAGACTTGGCGACTACAGGAAACTCGAGACGTGAATACAGCGAATGCAGATGATGGGACTCCGGTCAGGCTGGCCGTTGTCGGTGCGGGTGGCTATGCGGGAACGATCACGGACCATGTGCTTCGCGCGGGAGGCGCCAGCCGCCCGCCCGTGCAACTGGTCGCGGTCGCGGAGCCGGATATCACCACGCATGCGCAACGGCTTGCCGAGCTTCGCCAGCGGGGTGTCCTGACGGTTCCGGGCCTCGACGCCCTGCTGGCCGATGTCGGTTTTGATGCCGTTTGGCTGCCGTTGCCAATCCCGCTGCACCGGCCTTTCACGGAACGCGCCTTGCTGGCGGGCAAGGCTGTCATGGTCGAGAAACCGGCGGCGGGGACCGTGCAGGATGTGGATGCGATGATCGCCGCGCGTGACCAGGCGCGCCTGCCGGTCGCGGTCGGCTTCCAGCATATGTATGACCCGCTCACGATGGAGATCAAGAAGCGGTTGATCGGCGGATGCCTGGGCACGATCCGCCATATTACCCTCCATGCCTGCTGGGCCCGGACGGAACAGTATTACCGGCGCAGCGCCTGGGCGGGGCGGTTCCGGCAGAAGGACGCCTGGGTGATGGACAGCCCCGCCAACAATGCCCTGGCGCATTACGTGAACCTGGCATTGTTCCTTGCCGGCCCGGCCCTTCCCGATAGCGCCCTGCCGGAAGGGGTGGCGTCGGAATTGTACAGGGCGCACGCGATCGAGAATTTCGATACCATCAGCCTGCGGGCGCGGTTGGCGGGCGGCTCCTCGCTGCTGGTGCTGCTCACGCATGCCTGCCGGGAGTCGTTCGGGCCGATCATCCGGATCGAGGGGACAAAAGGCCACCTTGTCTGGACATCCGCGGGTGTGGACGTCGAGACCGGCGCCGGACATGAACAGATCGCGGCGAGTGCGGATATGGGGCTGAATGCCATCGAGCACTTCGCCCGTCTGGTGCGCGGGATTCCAGACGAGATGCGACTGGGTAGCACGCTGGAAACGGCCCGTGCCCAGGTCCTGGTGGTCAATGCCGCGTCAGAAGCCTCGGCCATCGCCCAGGTTCCTGCCACACAGATCCAGCGCTCCGAGAGTCAAGAGGGGAACTGGGTATCCATCATCGGCATCGAGGGGATCATCCGGCATTGCGCCGAATACCGCCAGATGCTGCATGAATCCGGCTTGCTGCCCTTCAGCCGCCCGGCCGGGACTCTGGATGTGCGCCAGTACCGGCAGTTTGCCGGACCGCGGTTAACGTAGGGTCCTGGTGGCAGCGTCTCACGGCCGCGATCCGTCAGGCACCCTGGGCGACCGGGGTGCGCTGGAGCAGGTATTGGACCTGCACGTCCTTGTTGAGCGGGATGATCCAGTCGCGGTAGATGCCGGCAATCACGCCGGGGGAAACGGTTGGCGAGGCGGCGGTGCGGTTGAGTTCCGCCGTGTAGGCCCCGGCCTTGGCGCTGACGCGCTCGATGACCTGGCGCTCCACGGCCTCGTCCGTGACCGCGCTCAGGATCAGGGCCGGATCGCGCTTCTGCATGGCTTCCCGCAGGGAGGGGGATGGCTGGAGATATTTGCTCTCGGCGACGAACTTGCCGTAGTGGA
>CAZGBW010000016.1:0-13937 GCA_964523995.1 uncultured Victivallales bacterium
ATTCACCATATCCCACCGCTGGCTGTCGGTCATGATCACAACCGCCTGCCGGCGGCCGTTGGAAGCGCGATCATTGCTCATAAACCACAATCCCTTCGTCTACTGAGGCCGTACCATGCCGCCACCAAACACAACGTGAAGGATATTAGCTTGGATGCCTGTGATTGCCAACCCTTTGTTTTTCGTCATCCCCCATCTCTTTGCGCGTGCACCCCCAAAAAACTCTCAAAACAGACCCTCGCCGTACGACTACGGCGACGACTACGGAACACGAAATACAATTACCAGAACCGGCTGGAACGGAGCAGCCAAATGGATAGAATCCCGATCCGATCGTCATCCGTAGTCGTCGCCGTGGTCGTCCACCGACCTCTCAGCCCCCATAATGCGAATTGCTGGATCTTTCACATTAACTCTTGTGAGGTGCTGATTCGTTCGTATATTATTTCATGCCGCAAAACGATATGACCAATAACTGATGCGTAACCACGGAAAGAGCATGATCAAGCAGATCCTGTCAATGCAGGCTGGTCATAGAACTGGAGGGGGAAGAAAATATGGCTAAAATTGTGATTACCAGGGGGCCGATGATGGGCAGGGAATTCAATCTGCCCGAAAGCGGTATGCGTATTGGCCGCAACCGGCGTTGCGGTCTTGTCCTGACAGACTACATGGCGTCCGGCGAGCACGCGGAATTGCGGATTGAGGCGGGGCAATGGTGGCTGAACGACTTGAACAGCACCAACGGCACAGGACTCAATGGCACGCCGGTTCGGGCGGCAGTTGTCGAGGAGGGGGATACGATTACGATAGGAGAAACGGCCTTTGTTTTTTATGCGCATGGGAATGCCAGTCCCACTGCCGCCCCTGAAACCGGGGCGGCAAAGGGTGACACCGTCACGCCGCTGAGTTCGATGACTGCGGTTGTGTCGCCAAGGAAAGTCGATAGCGCCACGATTGACTTGCGGAACGCGGTTGGTCCGTTAAAGGGCGGGGCTGAAGGGGCGCCTGCGGCGGCGGCAGTGCCGGGTGAGGGCGGGGTTGCCAGCGGGAAGGATACCTCGCTTTCGAGTGAGGACGATCTGCAGACGGTTGCAGAGTTGAACCGGGCCTACCGGGAGATGGTCGAGCAGCTCGGCAAAGTGATCGTCGGACAACGGGATGTGATCGAACAGCTCCTGATCTGCATCTTCTGTCGCGGCCATGCGCTGCTGGTGGGCGTTCCGGGGTTGGCAAAGACGCTGCTGGTGAGCACGTTGGGACACGTGCTTGACCTGAGTTTCAAACGCGTCCAATTCACCCCGGATCTGATGCCTTCTGATATTACGGGTACGGACGTACTTGAAGAGAATCGTACAACCGGGAAGCGTGAAATGCATTTCGTGCAGGGGCCTGTCTTTGCGAACCTGCTTCTTGCGGATGAGATCAACCGTACCCCGCCGAAGACGCAGGCGGCCCTGCTGGAGGCCATGCAGGAGCACCGGGTTACCGTGGGTAACGAGACTTATCACCTGCCCGAGCCGTTCTTCGTGCTTGCCACGCAGAACCCCATTGAGCAGGAGGGAACGTATCCGCTACCCGAAGCGCAGCTCGACCGTTTCATGTTCAACATCGTTGTGGACTATCCCAGTGCGGAAGAGGAGGATGCGATCATCAGCCAGGTCACCGCACCCCAAAAGCACGAGTTGCGGGTTGCGCTGACCGGTGCGGACGTTCTGCGGCTGCAGCAGGTCGTGTTGCGGGTTCCCACCGCCTCGCACGTTGTGGCCTACGCACGGACTCTGGTCCGGGCCACGCGGCCCAAGTCTGAGGACGCGCCTGACTTTGTGAGGGAAATGGTTGCCTGGGGGGCGGGGCCGCGTGCCGGGATCTACCTGATCCTTGCAGCCAAGGCCCATGCTATTCTGCACGGGCGTTACCATGCCACGACCCGCGATGTGACGAGTGTCGCCCTGCCTGTGCTGCGGCACCGTGTGCTGACGACGTTCAACGCTGAGGCGGCGGGAGTAACCAGTGACGAGGTGATCGTGCGGTTGATCAAGACGCTGGCTCCGAAGGATGATCTGGACGTCTGAGCACGAGATGGGGTAAGGGACGCAACGGTATGTCCGGAAATCTGAAAACACCAGACTATATGCGGCTGCTGCCCGCTGACGTCATTGGGCGCATCGGGCGTATGGAGCTGCTTGCCCGCGGGATGATGCAGGGATTCATCACCGGCAAGCATCGCAGCCCGAATAAGGGGTTTTCGGTGGAGTTCGCGGAGCACCGGCAATATGTTGCCGGCGATGATCTGCGAGGCCTGGACTGGAAGGTCTACGGCAAGACCGATCGCTATTACGTTCGCCAGTTCATCGAGGAAACCAATCTGCGGGCCACCATTCTGCTGGATGCATCGGGTTCGATGGGCTATGCGGGAAATACGGCCGCACCGATTTCCGGGCGTGCGGATATCTCCAAGCTCGAGTATGCACGGCATCTGGCGGCGGCGTTGAGTTATGTCCTGATCAACCAGCAGGATGCCGTGGGGCTGGTGACGTTCGACTCAAAGGTCCGCCTTTATCAGCCTGCAAGAGCCCGCCCTACGCAGGTACGGTTAATTCTACAGGAACTCGTGGACTGCGAGCCTGGCGGGGAAACAGAGGTGGCGGGGGTCTTGCACGAGATTGCGGAGCGAATTCCCAGCCGGGGGTTGGTTATTATTATCAGCGACCTTCTGGGTGATGCGGAGCAGATTGTCAAGGCACTGCATCATTTTCAATATAAGCGGCATGAAATCGTTGTCCTGCATGTGCTGGCCGACGAGGAGTTGACCTTTCCTTTCCGGCGCTTCACCCACTTTCGTGATCTTGAACGGGACGGGGCCGATCTGCAGGTCGATCCGCATACCCTGCGCTCGCGATACCTTGAGCGCGTTCGTGAATTTCTGGAACAGATCGAGGGGGCCTGCGGACAACTGAAGGCGGATTATGTTCCCATGTGTACGCGCGAGCCTTACGACAAGGCGCTGGTGAACTACCTGTCGACTCGACGAAGACGATGAAGAGGGATGGGGTTTTGATCAATGTTGTTTCTTAATATAGCGATTCTATTGGGTCTGGCAGCGGTGAGCATTCCGGTGCTGATCCACTTGTTCAACCGTAAATCGGCGGATCGGGTGGATTGGGGCGCGATGCAGTTTCTGCGCGACTCGCTGGTCAGCCGCCGCCGGCGCATCCTGCTTGAGGAAATGCTGCTGCTGGCGGTGCGGTGTCTTCTCATTGCGCTGGCGGTGCTGGCCATGGCGCGCCCGTTTATCACGGGGAATTCGAGTGTTCCATGGGTTGTCGTGTTACCCATGATCCTGATGGCCATTGTCCTGTTCAGTATTTCGTTTGCGTGCTGGCGTTATCCGCGTGTCCGGCGCCGGTTGCTGTGGTCATCGGTCGGGTTGCTGCTGGTGATCGGGCTGGTCATTCTGATGGAGCGTCATCTTAATCTGCGGCGTTTCGGCGGAAAGGGTAGCAAGGATGTGGCGCTGGTGCTTGACTGCTCCCTGTCGATGAGTGTGTCCGTTGACGGCAAACCCAATTTCGACAGGGCCCGCGAGGAGATTGACAAGGTGATCAGTTCGGCCGGGCGGCACAGTGCGTTCACGCTGATTCTGGGGGGGGCAGCCCCGACGACGTTGTTCGCCTCCCCGACAACCGACCGCTCGTCGCTGATGGCGGCCCTGGATGATTGCACGACTGAACGCGGCATGATGAACGCGGTTGATGCGCTGGCGGCGGCGGCCGTGGCGCTGGCGCAGGGCGACAATCCGTCGAAGCAGATTCTGCTCTTTACAGACGCGCAGAGCGCGGGATGGGAGTTGGACCGGACGGATCGCTGGGCGTTTGTCTCGCAGATGCTTGAACATTTCCCGGTGCCGCCCCAGATTGTCGTGCGCCGGTTCCCGCTGCCGGTGCAGTTCCGCAATGCCGCTCTGGCCCAAGTCCGGCTTTCACGAAATGTCGTCGGTACAGACCGTGAGGTGGGCATTGATGTGGTGGTCGAGAATACGGGCTCCGAGGCCATTACCCCGTCGGCGGTTACGCTGCGGGTTGACGGTGAGTCGCTGCGGGATGCCTCGCTGGGTCAGGTTCTACCCGGGGCTTCAGAGACGGTGAGCTTTCTGCATCACTTCACAAAAAGCGGCAGTCACGTTATTTCCGCAACTGTTGCGGTCGAGGATGACCTGCCGGAGGATAATGCGGTTGACCGGGTTTTGCCGGTTATTGATTCCCTGCGTGTGTTGATTGTCGATGGAAATCCGGCACCCCGTTTCCTGGATCGGGCAGCCTCGTTCATTGCGTTGGCGCTGGCCCCTGCAAGGGGAACGGGAATGGACGATTCGTTGTTAGCGTCGGGACAAAAGCCCGGGACCGCCGGCGTTGACTGGCGGCGCGGCTTTCTGGTTCAGCCCGAGATTGTGCCGGCTGCCCGTCTTCAGGATCTGGCGGCGCTACAGGGGTACGATGTGGTGATCCTCGCGGATGTGCCTCGTCTGCCGACCGTGGCGGCAGACCGGCTGTCTGCGTATGCATCGGTTGGCGGCGGGATCCTTGTCGCTCCCGGAAGTCATGCGGAAGCGGGTTTTTACAACCACTGGAAAACGACTGACGGTGTACCGGTGATGCCGGCGGCTCTCCAGACTCGCGTGATCATCGACGGTGATGACGGGAAACGGGTTACGCCTTCGCTCACCACCTTTTCGCATCCGGCTCTGCTCCCCGTGAATGCGCCCGGGGAAAGTGGTCTCGGTGTGGTCACCTTCCAGGCCTTCTGGCAACTTGCGCCGACGGATATGGATTCAGCGGTGAGTGTGGGTGCGCGCCTGAGTTCCGGCGACCCGCTGCTGACAGAGCGGAAGCTGGGTAAGGGCCTTGTCACGTTGCTGGCCTGTTCCCTTGATGCGCAGGGAGGCAACGTTATCGCCTTTCCGGCTTTTGTTCCCTTTCTGCACGAACTGGTCTACCACCTGGCTTTCCCGGGGATGGGGCGATTGAATATTGCAGCGGCACCGGAGATTGTCCTTTCGATCCCCGTGCCTCCGTCCAGTACCAATGCGCCTGCTGATCACGGGGAGGAAACGATCCAGACGCAGGCGGTGGATCCGGTGGGAAAGGTGCGCCAGGCAGGGCTGCGCCTACGGAAGGAGCGGGTTGAGGCGCGTGTGGCGGGGCATGTGATACCCGGCCTGTACAGGATTTCCGTCCCGTCCAAGGTTTGCCCGGGGTTGAACTGGCTGCTAGGCGCCACGAACACGATTCCGTTCACCATTCTGTCCCGAGTCGAGGAAAGCCGCATGACCGCGCTTAGCGCCGAGGACTATGCGTTTCTGAAACCGCATGTTTCGCTGTCGGAGGCTCAGGCGTTGGAGGACGTCGAAAAGGCGCTTGGCGGCAAAGCGTTCGGCGAGGAAATCTGGCGGCAACTGGCGGTGGCCGCCCTGGTTATGGTTTTCCTGGAGATTATGTTGACTCGCTGGATTGCGTACCGACGGCAAACCGGACGCGAGACGGACGTTGAATTTGAGTCGCGTCAGGCACCATCAGCCTCGTTCAGGGAGCAGTTGCGTGCGATGCGGGACGTGTCAAAAGGGTGATGAAACGGGATGACGTGCGGAGGCAGGTTGACGATGACGGACGATGTTTCCGAGGGTATTATGAAACAGGGGAAAATACATAGCGGGATCCAGAACGCGTGTCTGGTTGCGGTGCTGCTGCTGTCGTCCGTATGGCATGTTCATGCCATTGATCCGGTGCTGGAACCGTACGCGGACCGGGTGGATACCGCTGTTAACCGCGGGTTAAAGTATCTCGCCGGTGTCCAGACGCAGCAGGGTTTTTTCCCGGGGGGATACGGCCGGTCGCCCGGTGTGGTTTCGTTGGTCGGCATGGCATTTCTGGCGGTCGGCCATACGCCCGGTTCTGTCCCGTACCGGGATACCCTTGACCGCTGCATCGATTATGTCCTTTCCCAGCAGCAGGCTAATGGCGCCATCGCCACACGCAGCGGAAACGACAGGACCCTGTATTCCCACAACATTTCCACGCTCTTTCTGATGGAGGTTTCCGGTATGGTTGATGCCGGGCGACAGAAGAAGCTTGACGAGGCGATCCCCCGTGCGGTGAAACTGATCCTTGCCGCGCAGCAGGTGGCCAAGCCGCAGGGGCATGCCGGCGGGTGGCGCTATGAACCGAACTCGGGCGATAGTGATCTGTCGTGCAGCGGCTGGGCGCTGCTGGCACTGCGTGCGGCGCGGCTGAACGGCGTTCAGGTTCCTGATAAAGCCATCGACGATGCGGTGAAGTACGTGTTGAAAAACCGCAACGCCGGCAATGGCGGGTTCGGTTATCAGGGCACTTCACCGGTTGTGGGGCTGAGCGGTGCCGCGTTGCTGTGTCTCGAGCTCACGGGGCATCATGGAGACGAGTCGACGCTCAAGGCGGGGCAGTATATCTTGTCGGGATTGAAGGCTTTGCAGTCTACGTCCCAGTACGAGTATGATATTTACTATTGCGCACAGGGCATGTTTCAACTGGGGGGTGTGCACTGGGAGCGTTTTGCGCAGTGGATGTACGAGTACTGGCTGCCGCGGCAGAAGGCGGACGGCTCGTGGCTGGCCGAGCCGGGCTCCTGGGCGGCGGGAAGCGGGGGAGGGACTTATGCGTACACGACATCCATGATGCTTCTCTCGTTGACCGTCCCGTACCGTCAGTTGCCAATCTATCAACGCGATGAGACGGTAAACGAGGAGTAGTGCCGGCCGATGCGGGAAAGAGGAATCCGGGAGGGTTCAGAGGATATTGTGAAACAGGGAAGAATGCATAGCGAGATCCAGAGGGTTTGCCTGGTTGCGGGGCTGCTGCTGGCGGGCCTGACGGCTTACGGTGATGTCACGAATGCGCCGCTGCAGGACACGGGTGGCTCTGCGGTCACCCAAGCGGTTGCGCCGGTTGTGCCTGCCGTTGCCGGCATTTCTGAACGCACGGATCTGGTGTCTTCGGCGGTACCGGCGTGGTTCCTGGTTATGCTTTCCGTGGTGTCGGGGGGGCTGTGGGTGACCGGATACCGGATGCGTCAACGGATACGCGACGGATGGCTGCGCGTTGGCGCTCAGATTTTGCGGCTGGTGGCGGGGACGGCCTCGTTCTGGTGTCTTTTGCAGGCGGCGTCGCGGCTGTTCACATTGGCGAGCCCGTGGCCACTGGTGTTGTTCTCATTTCTGGCTGCCGGTGGTACAGGGTTTCTTTTGTGGCTCTACCGGTTTGAGCGTGGCGTCATTCCGGCACGGACCGGGCGCGGGATTACCGCGCTGAGGCTTGCGCTGGCGGCCATGTTGCTGTGGATGCTGTTGCAGCCGGTCCATCGCACTGAGCTGGTGCGCCGGATTGAGCGGACGGTGGTTGTGCTTCTTGATGATTCGGATTCGATGCGGCTGCAGGATCTGCAGCGCACAGCGGGCGAGAAGCTCGCCCTGGCAAAAGTGTTCGGTGTGGCCGGGGCTGACCGGCATGTGAAGCTTGAGAAAATCGCGGCGGATATGGAGAAGCAGCGTCTGGCGCTGGCCGGTGTTGCTGAGCGCCTGCGTCTGCCGGAAGGGACCGGCAGCGATGCCGTCCGCGTGTTGCTGGAGGCAAGCCGCGATTTGTTGCGCAAGCTGCTTGAGCAGACGCTCGAGGCGACTGGCGCCTCGGCGGGAAAACTCAAGTTGATTGACGAGTCAGTCACGCTTTCCGTGGAGGTGAAAAACCGACTGAGCGTGGTCCGCAAGGCACTGGATGAGACGCTTCCGTCCCTGCTGGACAAGGCATCCAAACGCATGAAAGACCTGCCCGACGAGCCGTCTGTCGCGGACGCCGCGGGTCTTGCCGGTGCGCTTGCGGGGGTGGCCGAGGCACTGGCCGCCGGTTCAGCACAGCTTCTACCCATATCCTCCATTTACGATGTGGCCTTCCTCCAGGCGCTTGATGAACCTTCGCGCAAGGCTGTTGAGGCGCTTCTGGACGTCGACCGGGCGACCGTTGCGCGCCGGTGCCTTACGGCTTCGCAGGGTCAACACGATCCCATTCTTGAGCAGTTACTGAAGCGTTTCCAGGTCAAGATCCTGCGGTTTGGCAGCGAAACTGCCGAGCTTGACACAAGCGTACTGCTGGCTGCCACCCCGGCAGAAACGAGTGTTGCCGGAGATACGAATACACTTGCGGTATTGGATGATCCGGGCGTCGGGCTTGCGCCAACGCCATCCTCCACGACCAACGCCCCCCCCCCTCTGACCCGAGAAGGGGCGTTCGGGCTGAGTACGGATCTGAGTTTTGCCATGGAAGAGGCGCAGCGGCAGATTCCTGCCGACCGTTTCGCCGGTGTGCTGCTGTTGAGTGACGGGCGGCATAATGCGGTTTCCGGCGTTGAGGCGGCGGCTCGCCTGCTGGGCGGGCTGCGTGTCCCGGTGTGCGCCGTGCCGATGGGTTCGGCGGTTCCCCCCGCCGATGCTGCCATTCTGTCCGTAACGGTTCCGGAGTCTATCTATCTTGACGATAAGGTAAGGGTGAAGGCTGATCTCAAATTCGATGGCCTGATGGGAACCAATGTAACGGTGCGCCTGCTGGAATCCGGTGTGGAATTGGAAAAGCGCGAAATCAAGATAGCAGACAAGACGTTTCGCACGACCGAGAGATTCATGCATAAGCCGGAGACACGGGGCATTATGCGCTATACGCTGGAAATTGCCGGGCAGGATGCGGATGCGATGCCGGAGAATAACCGCCGTGATCTTGAGGTTGCCGTTTCAGACGACCGTACCAACGTGTTGCTGGTTGATTCGCGGCCCCGCTGGGAGTTCCGCTATCTGAGAAATCTTTTCTACGGTCGGGACAAATCGGTCCATCTCCAGTATGTCCTTCTGGAACCGGACCGCCTGGAAAGCGCACCGGACACCGAGCCTGTATTGGCGTCTGCCGGCCGTAAGTTTGGTGATGCGGAGGCAACCCTTCTGCCGGCCAACCGGGACGAGTGGATGAAGTTTGACGTCATCATTCTCGGTGATATCCCACCGTCGGCCCTGGACGAAAAGACGTTGGCTATCCTACGCGATTGCGTGACTGAGCGCGGTGCGATGCTGGTGACCATCGCCGGCCCCCGCTACATGCCGCATGCCTTTCGCAGTGAAATCTTCAAGGCGCTGCTTCCGGTAACGGTTGAGAACACCGATGCGTTTCTCTTTGAGTCGCCGGATCCGCAGGCACCGTCGTTCCGGCTCCGCCTTACCCCCGAAGGGCAGGAAGCGCCTCTCATGCAATTGTCCTCGAGCGCCGCCGAGAATCAGCAGATATGGGATGAACTGCCGCCGATGCGGTGGCGCCACGCGAATCAGGAAACCAAGCCCGGCGCGAAAGTGCTTGCCTACGCCGACCCGCTGGAGCCGACCGAGCCAAAAGACTTGTTTGATGCGCCGGTGCTGTCGCCGGAGGATGCGGCCGACCAGCTCGAACGACGGATGCGGATGCGGAGCCTCAACGCGCTGATTGTCTTGCAGCACGTCGGTTACGGGAAGGTCCTGGCGTTGCAGTTCGACGGTACCTGGCGGCTGCGCTATCGCGTCGGCGACACATACCATCACACGTTCTGGGGGCAGGTGCTGCTCGCGGGCGGCGGCGAGAACCTGCGATCCGGTACCGCGCTTGTCCGTCTCGGTACGGATCAGCTGAGCTATGCGCCGGACACGCCGATCAAAGTCCTGGTAAAACTGGTGGAGGAGGACAACCGCCCGGTACGCGACGCGAAGGTCACCGTGCGCGTCTATCGGGAGCAGGCGCTGTTGATGAGCAAAGGCATGACCCTGCGGGAGGATTCGAACGGCATCTACGAGACCGAGCTGCCGGGGATGCAGGACTACGGGAAATATCGTCTCGAAATTGTCTCGAAAGATGCCGCCAGGCTGTTGTCGCTCGAAAAAGCCGATCCCGTGGAGTGCGCTTTTTCCGTTGTGGGTCTCAGGAACCCGGCCGAGCTGGCCGAACTGACGGTGGACCTGGGCACGCTTGGCAAGGTGGCCGAATTGAGCGGTGGCCGCGTGGCGGGAGTTGATGATGTGGAATCCCTGATCGATGCGTTTGGAGCCGGTACGCAGACGGTGCATGAACCGCGAGAGGTGACCTTGTGGGATGCCTGGCCGCTGCTGTTGCTGATGGTGTGTTGTGTGACAGCGGAATGGCTGCTGCGGCGGCGTGCAGGGTTGGCATGAGATCCGTTGTATTCAGAGCGAAGAGAGCAACCCCGGGAGTGGAATATGATGAATACTGAAACACCAACATCGGCAGTGCGCCCCGTCGATATCACGAATCTTCCGGCCCCGCTGCTAAAAAGACTGAATGAAGCCATTGTGCGCATCCGCCGTATCTTCTGGTTGCGCGGCGGGCTGGCGGTGGGGGCGGTTGCGCTGGTCTGCATCCTTTGCGTAATGGCCATTGATGCCTCCGTGGTGATTTACTCGACGCCTGTCCGGTGGGGGCTGACGCTCTGCGCGATGGGGGTGACCGGTGCGGCCGCCTACTGGTTTCTGGTTCGGCGGCTGCGGCAGAAGCTGGATCTGGACAGCGTGGCACGGCTGATTGAAAGCCGTTACCCCGATCTGGATGAAAGACTCAGCTCCACGGTCGAATTGGTTGACGATGCAATCAACCATCGTTTCCGTGGATCTGAACAGCTTCTGGGGGCGCTTGTCCAGTCGACCGACGATGATTTCAGTACGGTGGATGCGAAGAAGGAATTCACAAATCGCACGGCCAAACCGTATGCTATCGCATTGCTGGCGGCCGCATGTATTCTGATCTTGCTGCTTGTTGTCTGGCCGCGTCAGGTTTCGCGGCTGCTGGTTCGCGCGGTTGCACCGTCCGCAAGAATCGGCAATCTCATGGCTGGCTCTCTGACGGTGGAGCCCGGTGATGTCACCCTTGCGCTGGGTGAACCGCTGATCATTACCGCGTTCAGTAGCGATAAAGGTGTCGCGAGGGCAGAGCTGCACCGCGAAGGCCAGACCGGGAAATCGACGGTGGAGCGCATGGGGAGTGATGCCCGTGCGTCATCGGGGACGCAATTCTCGCTGACGTTTCCGTCCATTACGGAGAGTTTTCGTTATCGCGTACGGGCAGGGGGTGCGCTGAGCGCATTCTACCGCGTAAATGCAGTTCTCCGACCGGCCGTGACGCAGGCAACCCTGATTCAGGAGTACCCCGCCTATACGGGGCGCGGGCGCGAAGAGACCGATGTCACCGGCGATCAGGAATTGCGGCTGTTCCGGCATGCCCGATCCACGCTTGCGGTACGCTTTAATAAACCGTTGGTCACCTCCGAACTCAGGCTGGACGATGCTGTGCTTCCTGCCAATGAAGGAGTCGGGGGGCGCGCGCGTGAGTCTGCCGTCTGGCCGCTTCCGGTGCCGCCGGAAAAAGCGGTGCTGGCCTTTCATTTTGCCGATGCGAATTCGTTTACCAATGTGCCGCGCGGGGTTGCCGTTGTGGCCGTGGAGGACCAGAAACCCGCCGTGCAGATTTCCGAACCGTTGACGACCACACTGAGACTGCGTCCCGGAGCGATGCTGCCCGTGAGTTTTGCGGCTTCCGACGATTACGGGCTCCGGTCTGCAGAGCTGGTTCTGAGTGCGAACGGGAACGATCTTCCTCCGGTACCTTTTGATCAGCCAGGGCAGCGGACGGGAAGTTCCATCTGGGAGGGCCGCCAACTGTTGGCCCTCGGTGCCTTTGATTTGAGCCAGGTAAAGAGCCTGGAGGTGCGCGTGCGCGTATTCGATAATTTGCCAGCGCAGTGGGAGGGCCCGCAATCGGCCATCAGTGCACCGATCACGATCACACTGGACAACACGGCCGAATCGGTTTCTGCGCAAATTGTGGCCGCCCAGGAAAAGCAAATCCGCGAGGCTCTCGGTAACGCAATCAGGCAGCTTGAAGCCGCGCGGAAAGAAGCCGCTGATAATGTTGCGACGCCGCTGGCGGCTGCCCAGGAGGCGGCGCTCAAGGCGGAAGCGGAAAAGGCGGCGGCGGAAAAGGCGGCGGCGGAAAAGGCGGCTGCCGCAGAGGCGGCGCTCAAGGCGCAAGCGGCAAAGGACGCGGCAACACAAGCGGCCACCAAACCGTCCGGCGGGGAAGAACCTGCCGTGGAAAGCCCCGAGGTGAAGAAACCGGCGGTTGCTGCGCCAATTTCCGCCAAGGTGCTTGACGCCCTGGATGCCGTACGATTGAAACTGGCTCCCCCGGAGAGTGGACTGCGCGAGCTTTCGCGAGATGTACGCGAGGGCTCTTTTGCGCGACTGGCCGATGATATCAAGGCCGTTGCTGATACCGATATCCGGGAAGCCCGCGAGGCCGCGCAGGCCATTCCGCTTCAGGATGATCCCGACGGGCGAAAGAACAAGGTCGAGGCGATGACACAGGCGATTGATGATGCATTGGCCGGCCTGCAGGATCTGGGATTGAAAATGGACGAGACGGCCAAGCAGGTTAAGGACGTGGCGCGCATGGCTGATGCAGCTAACCGTGAGTATGAGCTGGCCCGCCAGCTCGACGCGGAGGATGCGGTCAGCGATGCGTGGCGCAAGGAGCAGGACGCCATCGCCAAAGAATTTGCGGAGATGGTGCGGCGGACTCCAGAGGCTGCCGCCAAGATGGCGGAGCGTGATCGCGAAGCCGCTGCCCAGCTTGCCGACAGTGCCGGGGATTGGGTAAAGCAGCAGGACAAGCTGCAAGATCTGGCGTCTGCACTCGAGGATCCCGCTCAGCGCCCCTTGGTTGCGGATGCCCTTCGGAAGGAGCTTCAACGCGCTCAGGAGCGCATCGCGGATAAGACCCGCGAACTGCAGAGTGAGATTCAGGGCGAATCTGAAAAACCAGCCATCGAGGGGGCTCGTGAGGCCGTACGTTCCACACGGGATGCCGCGCAGCAGTTGGATCGCGGACGGTTGGATGCCGCCGCGGAGCAGGCGGGTCAGGCGGCGTCCGATCTGGATAACCTTCAGAAGCAACTTTCCCCACCGCCCCCTAAGGGGGAACCGTCGGTAGCGAACGCCGGGCAGGAACAGAACAATCAACAGCAAGAGCAGGCTGAACAGGCCCCCTCGGCGCAGACCTCCTCGGCGCCGCAGGCTGAACAGGCATCTGCGGAGCAGACCCCCTCGGCGCAGCAGGCCGGCGAATTGGGGCGTCAGCAGGAGCAGGTAGCACAGATGATTGATCAGCTCAAACAGGACGATTTGGCCGGATTGCTTGAGCAGATGCAGAAGCAGTTGGCTGCCGAAGCCGATGCGATGACGACCGTTGCGGACGAGCTTTCCCGGCATGCGTCGGACATGCAGGCGGCCTCTGCCGCACAGCCGCTTTCGGAGGCAAAGCAACAGTTGCAATCAGCCGCCGAGAAGGGGGCCGAAGCCGCCGACGCCATGGCGCGGAACCGTCAGCAGCAATCCCTGACGCCGGAGAGGCTGAACGATCTGGCGACTGCGCTTGAGGATCCGGCGCAGCGTGCGCTGATCGCGGATGCCATGCAGAAAGGGCTTCAACGCGCTCAGGAGCGTATTGCGGATGAGACCCGCGGGCTGCAGAGAGAGGTTCAGCGCGAGTCCGAAAAACCAGTCACCGATGGAGCAGGCGAGGCCGTACGTTCCACACGGGATGCTGCGCGGCAGTTGGATCGCGGGCGGTTGGATGCCGCCGCTGAGAAGGCGAATCAGGCAGCGAGCGACCTGGATAACCTTCAGAAACAACTTTCCCCGTCGCCCCCCGACGGTGAGTCACCGTTAGCGAACGCCGGTCAGGATCAAAAGGGGCAACCGCAATCGCAGTCCGGGCAGTCCCCCTCGGCGGATGCGCAGGCGGCGCAAAAGGGGCAACCGCAATCGCAGT
>CAZGBW010000016.1:14037-17183 GCA_964523995.1 uncultured Victivallales bacterium
CCGCAATCGCAGTCCGGACAGTCCCCCTCGGCGGATGCGCAGGCGGCGCAAAAGGGGCAACCGCAATCGCAGTCCGGACAGTCCCCCTCGGCGGATGCGCAGGCGGCGCAAAAGGCGGGCGCATTGGGTCAGCAGCAGGAACAGATGGCACAGATGATTGAACAGCTCAGAAAAGATGACCTGACCGGATTTCTTGAGCAGGTAAAGACGCAGATGGCTGGAGACGCGAATGCGATGACGAGCGTTGCTGACGAGCTTTCCCGGCATGCGTCGGACATGCAGGCGGCCTCTGCCGCACAGCCGCTTGCGGAGGCAAGGCAACCGGCGCAATCAGCCCCCGGGAAGGGGGCTGAAGCCGGCGACCCCATGGCGCAGAACAGCCAGCAGTCATCCTCACCTCCATCTGACGGTAGTCCCTCCGGTCAAGAACAGGCGGCGCAGCCCTCTCAAGGGAAAGGGTCCCAGTCCGCCATGCAGCAGGCATCGGCAGCCATGCAGCAGGCGGCGCAGAAGGTGCAGCAGGCGTCGCAGGCGATGGCAGCTGCCTCTCCCCAGGCCACGCCGGAGGGAGCGCAGCCGATGGTCGCGACCAATCCCGATGCCTTGGCGTCTGCCTATGACAACGCAGCCTCAGCCATGATGGCAGCCACCCCTTCGGAGGCTTCAACAAAGGCCAGATCGGCCGCTAATGCCATGGCAGCATCGGCGAATCAGGCTGCCATGAATATGGGCATGCCCTTGACCCAGGCGATGCCATCGCCAGAAGGTCAGTCGGCGGAAGAGGGCCAACCGGGGGCGGCAGACAATCCGGGACAAGGGAACCCGGGTCGGAGGATGGCTGTGAACGATGGCGAGATGCCTGTTTTTCTACAGCGGCTTGGCGGCTGGTTCGGAAAATGGAGTCTCTTTAAAGGGAGCGGGGATTCCCAGGTTTCCGGCCAGGGTATGGATGTGGTAAAGCCGGAGTACCGTGGCCTGGTAAAGCAGTACTTTGAGGAGGTCTCCAGGCGCGGGGCTGAAACGGAGTAAGAGTCTGCTTCGAGTTCATCCTGCCACGACACCCGACACCCGTTCCTCTCCCGACACCTGACACTCTCCATAAATTTGGGTTGTGGAGATCGACGTAGCGGGTGGTTTAAGCGTAACCAGGTAAGTGTGAGATTAAGGGTGGGATTAAGAGGGCGATGAAGTGTGATGAAGTCTTGCGATTGATTCTCGCTGACGCTCATAGCACCTTTTATCAATAGAATCCCCCCCCCACAAACCCGGAAGCGCCTGATAATAACACTTGTAACTACTCAGGTATCCCCATCCTTAATCTTTCCCCTTAATCTTTCACCCTAATCGCCAGAGATTAGGAGAAAGATTAGGGCAAAAGATTAGGGTTTTCGCCCCGCGACACGCGTCACGCGACACGCGACACGCGACACCCTTCTTACTTCCCGTCGGCCAGCGTCAGACCGATGGCCTTGCGCAGGCGCGCCAGCGCGTCAGGGGTGAGGCCGCGGTACGAGATGGTTCCGGCCGCTTCCGCCAGCACCGTACCGCCCTCCGCCTTGACCTGGCCCTTCAGTTCCACGTAGGGCTTGATCAGGTCGCAGATCTCGGATCGCGTGGCGCCCAGTTTCTTGGCGAGCAAGATCAGGCACTCGGCGTCCTGCTGGCCGTCGCGGAAGCCCTTCATCCGCAGTGAGCCATAGCAGCCGTTATACTCCCATTTCTCCGACGCCGGATAGAACACCGCGTTCTCGGCCGCTTCTACGGAGTCCCAGGCATCGTTGCCGCCATAGGCCAGCCATGGCAACAGGCCGTCGCGGCCGTCGAGCCAGCACTCAATCGCCCAGCCCCGCAGGGAGACGGGGGATTGGGAAACCGCCCCGGCGCCACCATACTCCCACCCCTTGCGGGCCTGGCCCGGTGCCTTCGGCTCGTAGGTGCGCATGAACTCGCGCGCAATCGTCGGATACGAGCGGATGTTGCTCTGCGAGAAGACCATCGTGTCCACCTTGTTCATCATGCCCCGCGCTTCCTCGACGCGGGAACAGTCGATGCGGTAGTCCACCGTCACGGGTTCGCACCCCTTGAAGCCCTCGCGCACCAGGTCGCCGAACAACTGGATCACAAGATAATCATCGCGGAACATCGGCTCGTCCAGCAGCCAGAACGTGGTTTCCGGCGCGTACTGATACTTGTCGTTCAGGAAGGGCTGGAATGCGGTGCGGGTGTAGCCCTTCTGTTTGAAGTGTTCCGCCATCTGGCGACACACGGCCACGACGCCGTCCTTGTAGTCCTGCGTGAAGTCGTTGCGGATATCGACGTGCTGGGCCGTCTGGTCGAACTTGAAGCCGTCGGCCAGCGTGCAGGGCCAGTTCTCGTAGATCCCCATAAAGAACGCCGGCACCGGCACCCCGGCGCGCGGGTTCTTCGCAAAGGCGGTGCCGTTCAGCAGCGGGCCGAAGCACCGGTCAAACTGCTCGAAGGAGGCGACACGCATGTTCTTGCCTTTGCCGCGGGCTTCCATCTCCATCTGCGGCACGATCCAGTTGGCGCCGTGGGAATAGGGCACCATATTGATGTTCAACCGGTTCCTGTGCGCCAGCCGGTGCAGGTTGAGCGACCCTTCCCAGTCCTTGGCCGGCGGATACTGGTACCCGTTCATGTCGCAGATGAAATTCAACTGGTCCGGCAGTTCGTAGTTCAGGACCGTCAGTTCCACGGGCAACACGATGTCCTCCGCCCCGGCCGCCTTGATGCGCAGGTCGCCACGATATGTGCCGGGCTCGGTCTTGTGCGGCACGAAGACATCCGCATACAGCGCCTGCACCTTCTGGTCTTTCACGCCGTTCAGCGCGTTGGGGATCGACACGGCCTCCGTCAGCGGCACCAGCGCATCGGGATACCACGCGCCAGCCTTGTCCTTGAGGTTCCACTGCCAGAACAACTCAACATTAGACGCCGCAATACCCGAGCCCGCCGCCTCATCACCCAGCAGTCCCATCCATTTGCCATATTCGGCTTCATCCTTGGCGCGCAGCGCCTCCATCTCCTGGAAGAACGCGCCCGGATCGCTTTGCTGCTTGGCCTTGAGCAAGTTGAACTGCTTGATGGCCTCGAAGACCTTGCCCGCGGCCGCCGCATCACGCTTC
>CAZGBW010000017.1:0-16857 GCA_964523995.1 uncultured Victivallales bacterium
GTCGCAATCATGATTTTCCCTCTTGCATTACGCGAATGCGAACACATTCACTTCTTCCCGCCGCGTGGGGCGCTTCTGGCCATGAACCATGCTGCGGATGGCCTCGGTTGTTTGACGGTCGAATGTTGCGTCGCCGCAGCGGTCGCACACTCGCGCCGGAATGTCTTCGACCATGACCAGGTGACCTTCGATGTGAAACACTTCTTCAACCTGTCGGTTGAGAAAGGTCGTATTGCCGCAAACGTTGCATTTGTTCATGTCGCTCCCGCCTGTGCTTGGTTCAGGGCTAACAGGCGTTCGAGGATGGCGTCGTCGGGAAGGTCGGCGGGCCAACCGTAGGCGGCGGCAACGGCGGCATCAAGGCGGGCATGGCAGTCGGCCAGCCAGGTGGGGCGGGCGTTGTAGAGGTTGGTCAGGGTGCGTTTCTTCCGCTCGGCAGCGCTCATGCCCTCCGGGGCCAGCCAGCGGTCGCGCTTGGCGACCAGATCACGGGCGGCCTCGGCAATGGCGGCAAACCCTGGGGGCGCGGGCGTCCCGCCCGCATCGTCGTGGACAGCGGCCTTGGCTCTGGAAGCGGGCGGGACGCCCGCGCCCCCAGGCAGGGGGAAGGTCTCGAAACTGGTGGTCGGGGTGTAGCGGCATCCGCTTTCGGCTTCGCGCAACTGCGTTCCCTGCGCCCTCGCCCAGACCTCGTGAATCCGGGAATGGAGAATTCCGAAGAAGGCGTCGTCGTCGCGGGCGAAAACCAGCGTGCCTTGGTTGCAGAGGACTTCGGGGGCTACCCACACAAAAAGTCGATGTTTTGACACGCCGGGTGTGGCAATGTAGCGGGATAAGTTCTGAAGGGCGACGCGCATCTCCGGCCGGGGACGGGCATATTGCCACCACATGCCGCGATAATCGTCGCGGCGTGTTTCCCGGACAGGCATAACGTTGGCCCGAACATATTCGAACGGCTTCTCGTACTGGGCGGCTTCCGCGATCGGCATGAGCGCGAAATCAATTGTCCACTTGCCGCGTGAACCCTGGCCGATGTCCACGGCACTGATGACCGGACGCACAACGTCCGCATTCGGTTTCCCGTTGGGATTGCCCTTGTCGGCCAGCATCGCGGCTGCCGTTTCTGCGTCGATGTCGAATGGTGCCTTTGCCGAGGGCCCCATAAAACAGATTCCGAGATTGTCAGTCAGTGTCTTTGCCGTTGTTATGTCAACACACGACGTCAGATTGGGGTTGATTGCAGGCACTTCGCGGCCATCCAGGACGTGGGAGGTTTCGCTTCCGTTGTCGAATCCGACCATGCTGACGTGAACGCTGGCGCCATCCTGAATCCAGATACGGTCGCTTTCGGCCCAGAAGATGCCTCCGCTGTCCTTGATGCGTTTGAGGACTTCGCGGTTCGCGCCGCCGCGTATGCCCTGTGTGGCGAGCAGTCCGGCACGCTTGCACTTACCGGCGGCAATCTGGGCGCGGGCTTTCTCGAACCAGTAGCAGCAAAGATCGGCAAAGGCCGGAACCCGCCCGTCATACAGCGCGAAAATGCGGTCAACGTACTCCCCTCCGAGTTCCTGCCGGATGCGGTTGCCTCCCAGGAACGGCGGGTTGCCGATAATGAAGTCCACGGACGGCCATTCGGGTTCGCCTGGGGGCGCGGGCGTCTCGCCCGCATGTGCGTCAAGAGCGGGCGGGACGCCCGCGCTCCCAACAATCGCGTCCATCAGTCGGATATTCTCGGAGAGCGAGCGCAGGACCGGATCCGCCGGGAAGCCGAAGCCATTGGCGCGAATCCATTGCAGCCAGCCAATCCAGACGGTCATCTGTGCGAGGTCATGCGCGTAGGGGTTGATCTCGATCCCGTAAAGCTGCCAAGGTCCTATCAAGGGCAGGAACGCGCCGAGGCCGTTGTCGCTGCCGTAGAGGATGACTTCCTTTTCCAGATCCTTGAGGCGCAGCAGGGCCACATAAAGGAAATTCCCAGATCCGCAGGCGGGGTCCAGGACCTTGACATGGTGCAGGCGGTCAAGAAACCGGTGCAGGATGCTCGACGCCTCCCCCTGCGCCTTGCGCTTGGCGGTAGGAGACAAGCCTGGGGGCGCGGGCGTCTCGCCCGCCTGTTTGTTAAGGGCGGGCGAGACGCCCGCGCCCCCAGATTTCGCCGCGCTACCGAACACCCACGCCTCCGGCTCCTTGATCAACCCCGCCTTGACGGGGTTCTCCTCGATGTACCGCCTGGCCCGGGCAAAATGATCGGCATCGCGGATGAACCGGTCGAAATAGTCTTCCTGCCAGAACGCTCCCTGGCGCCCCAGTATGCGATTGCACGCCTTGGCGGTAAACGACTTCCAAGTATGCATGATTTCATCGAGACGGACGCCGGGAACGGTCTCGATCATGGCGTGGACATGGTTTGGCATCACGGTCCACGCCACGAGACGATAGCGCTCGCCATCGAAGTGGAGCAAGGCGTTCTGGACCGCTTCCGCCACACGGGGATCGCGCAGGTGGCATTCGCCCAGCCCGTTGTCCAGTGCCGCCTCTATTTCCTTTCGCAATTCCGGATCGTCCTGTTTGCCGTACGTTTGCTGCAAGCGTTCCCGTAGTGGCGGTGGAAGCGAATCGGCAAGGCGAAACGTAATGGTCTGGACGAGCCCGGGGTGGTCGAAATGGGGCAAGTAACCGCGGTTGTGCCATTCGCGCGGGGGTTTTGCTGGGGGCGCGGGCGTCTCGCCCGCCCGTACTAAAGATGTGGGCGTCTCGCCCGCCCTAGCCAACAATGCGGGCGGGACGCCCGCGCCCCCAGGTTTCTTCCGTCCCGTGGTCAGCAGGCTTTCAATAACGGCTTTTGTTTCATTCCATTCGCCGCGGAGGACCGACATCATCACGGCATCGACGACAAGCTCGATATCATCCCGACTCGTGAAATGCGCCCCGAGTTGCGAGCGTTTGGCCGGGTCAAGACCGCGCTCGAACAGGGTGCCGAAAATGGAAGGGTCCACCGCGCTCCAATCCAGGGCGGCAGTGGTCGCGAAACGCTTGACGTCATCGGCAGAGAGTTCAAGCACGTTGTGGTCATCGAACAGGCTTCCGTTGAAATGGCGGATCGTCTCAAGCCCGAAGTCGCCGCCGGTGGCCATGGTCTCGAAAAGCTGCTCAAGAAAACGCACGAAACGGGCACTGTCGCCGCCGGACTTTTCCAGAATCCGGCTGAACACCTTGTCGGGCAGCAGTCCGGCATCTTCCGCGAACAGGCAGAACACAATCCGGTCGAGGAAATGCGCCACCGCTGCCGGATCGTTCCCGCGCTTGCGCAGGATGTCGGCAATCTCCGCGATCTGACGCGCCGCGTCCTGGGTGACGGCGGTACTGGTCCGGCCGGGGCGCAACGCTTCCGGGCTATGGAACACCGCCCGCATGATCTCGATGTTCCGGGGCTCCCCGAGCGATTCCAGCGGTATGGCGTAGGTGACTTCAACCGTGCCGGTGAAGTTGGTATGAATGACGATGCGGTCAAGATCGCAGACCAGCAGCAGGGGCGGATTCTCCAAAGCGCTGCGGTAGCGCAGGAGCTGGTCATAGGCGGCGGTCAGGTCCTTGTGCTTACCCTTGTACTCGATACCGAAAGCACCCCGCTTCCATACGTCGGCGAAGCCGTCGCCGCCGCCATGCTTGGCCGCGCCCTTCTCGAAACAGAAACTTTCCCCGGTGGGATCGGCGGCGGCAGGTGTGGGATGCTCGAAAACAGCGCACAGGTCCAGGAAGTGCTCTTGCGAGGCGGAACGCTCCTTCAGGTCAACCCGGCGCCATTTGGCAATGAACTCCAGAATCGTCATAGTCGCGCAAACGTACTCCATTCCAGACTGCAGGGCAATCCTTCAGATGCAATCACGAGGTTAGCTGCCCCTATGCCCTGAAGGACAAAAATTCAGCTTTACTGAAAATCAGCATTCATGTATGTTACACCCATGAATGCGATACTGGAACTTAATTCCCGGGGTACGCTGACGCTTCCCAAGGCCATGAGGCACCTGCTTGGAATCGATCATGGGGGGCGGATTATTGCCGAAACATCGGAGAAAGGGATTCTGCTGCGCCCGGGCGTGGCGTTTCCCATAGAGATCTACTCCGATGCCCGCGTGGCTGAATTTGATGCGGCGGAGGCTGACCTTCGCAAGCATCTGAAGCGTCGGTCAAAATGAGAGTTTTCGCCGATGCCAATGTCTTGTTTTCGGCAGCAGATCCGGCCAGTGCCACAAGGATCTTGCTGGATGCGCTTTTCACCCATGCCACGGTTGTCGTCAATGAGCATGTTTGGGAAGAGGCTCTTCGTAACATCACCATGAAACGGCCTGCTCTGGCGAATGGCCTTGCGGAACTGAAATCCAATCTCCACTTCAGTTCAAGGATGGAGACCGTTGCGGAGTGTCACCTCCCGGATGATGACCAGCCCGTTCTGGGTGGAGCTGTGGCGGCAAGGTGTACTCATCTTTGGACTGGTGACAAACATCATTTCGGGCACTTGTACGGGAAAACCGTAAGGGGCACACGGGTCGTGCCTGCCACTGTGCTTGCCGATGAATTGAACCGCAAGGGTTGGCTCGCAGTACCGATGGAGTAAAGCTTTTGGGGTTCAAGGGGAGAATGTGGACTTGCAGGTGCGGTCGCCTCCCGGCTCAACAGTCCCGCCGGGAACTTGAACCCCCGGCCTCGCTGTGCTAGCGTGGCGGCATGAAAACAACGTTCACGCCCGAATTCATCCGCGCCATCCCCAAAAGCGACCTGCATGTGCATCTCGACGGGTCCCTGCGCCCCTCCACGCTGATCGAGCTGGCCAAGGCGCAAGGGGTCGAGCTGCCCTCGTACACCACCGAGGGACTGCTGGAGCTGGTCTTCAAGGAGCGCTATGCCAACCTGGCGGAATACCTGCACGGGTTCGCCCTGACCTGCGCCGTGATGCGCAATGCGGAAAGCATAGGCAGGATCGCCTGCGAACTGGCGGAGGACAACATCGCGGAAGGCGTCCGCTATATCGAGGTGCGCTTCGCGCCCCAGCTCCATGTCCACGATGAACTCGAGATGCCCGCCGTGCTGGGGGCCGTCGCCGACGGCCTGCGCCGCGGGGCCGCCGCCCACAATGCCAGCGCCGCCGTCCGGGCGGAGCAGGACATCCCGTTCGAGTTCGGCATCATCGCCTGCGCCATGCGCGCCATCAAGCCCGGCATGAGCCCCTACTACCGCCGTCTCTTCCAGCTCTTCTCCGGCGCGCCGATCAAGGAACTCTGCGCCATGGCCTCCATGGAAATGGCCCGCCAGGCCGTTGCCATCCGCGACCGCGACGGGGTGCCGATCGTCGGCTTCGACCTCGCGGGCGAGGAAGCCGGCTATCCGGCGGCCTACCACACCCAGGCCTATGCGTTCGCCCACCGCCACTTCATGAAGAAAACCGTGCATGCCGGCGAGGCCTACGGGCCGGAATCCATCTTCCAGGCCATCACGGACTGCCACGCCAACCGCATCGGCCACGGGACCTTCCTCTTCGCCGACGACTGCATCAAGGATCCCGCGATCACCGACAAGAGGGCCTATGTCGAGGCGCTGACCGACTACATCGCCTCCCAGCGCATCACCCTGGAAGTGTGCGTGACGAGCAACCTGCAGACCACCCCGGCCTTCAACACCATCGCCGACCACCCCGTCCGGCGCATGATCGGCCATGATCTCTCCGTCTCCATCTGTACCGACAACCGTCTCGTCTCCCGCACCACGGTCTCGCAGGAGCTCGAGCGGATCACCACGGCCTTCCCGGTTTCCCGCGCCCAGTTCCGCAACATCATCGCCGCCGGGTTCAAGGGTGGATTCTTCGCCGGCGGCTACAGCCGCAAGCGCCAGTACGTCCGCCGCATGCTGGAATGCTACGACGCCTGCGTCCTGCGGCACCTGAACGGAGCCGGCCCCTCATGACCCTTGCCCGGGACGCCCTGATTACCGCGATCGACTTCGAAGGCACCGGCGCCGTCAGCGGCTGGCGGGACGAGCCCTGGCAGGTCGGCCTGATCGCGCTGCGGCAGGGCCGCGTGGTTCCCGAGAGCGCCTTCGAGAGTCTGCTGCGCATCGGGGACCGCCCCTTCAACCGCCACGCCCCCGGTCGCCATGCGCAATGGCGCGACCGGATGCGGACGGCCCCGGACCTGCCGGCGCTCTGGCCCGGGCTCGGACCGCGCCTCGAGGGATCCGTGCTGGCCGCCCACAATCCCGCCACCGAGAGGCGCTACCTTTCCCACGCCTTCCCGCTCCACCCGCCCGGCATCACGCTTGACACCCTTGCGCTTGCCCGGCTCGCCTATCCGAAACTCGCGGCCTACCGCCTCGGGGACCTGCTGGAGCGGCTGTGCCTGACTCCCCGCGTGCAGCAACTCGTTCCCGGCCGCGCACCGCACGACGCCCTCTACGACGCCACCGGCTGCGCCGTGCTCCTCGAGCACATCCTCGCGCTCCCCGGCTGGGACACGGCCTCCGTGGAAACCCTCGTCCAGGCCCAGACGCCACGCGGCCGGTAATCCACGGGACAAGGCGCCTGCCTATGACTTCAAGAATGTGTGTGAGGTTGTGGGTGTGTGAGTGTGTGGGGAATTCCTACTCACAAACCCACATACTCACGCACCCACATACTCCCCGGAAAAGTTACCCCATTCGTTTTCGCACGCTGCCCGGCCAGCCTACGGGAGCGGCACCGCCTCCGGCGGACTGGGGATGCGGCGGATGAGCCGCAGGAGGCCGTCGAGGATCGTGAGCGGATGGGGAGGGCAACCCGGGATGAACAGGTCCACCGGGATATCGTGCAGGCCATCGCCGGTTTCCGGATGCCCGCGGAACAGGCCGCCGGAGATCGCGCAGGCCCCCGTCAGGATGACGACCTTCGGCGACGGGATGGCCGCGTAGGTGTCGCGCAGCGCCTGCGCCATGTTGGCCGTGACCGGCCCGGTCACCAGCATGCCGTCGGCATGGCGGGGCGAGGCGACAAACTGGATCCCAAAGCGCCCGAGATCCCAGGCCAGCGTGTTCAGCACATTGACATCCGCCTCGCAGGCATTGCAGCCGCCGGCGCTGACCTGCCGCAGCTTCAGCGAACGGCCCAGAACGCGATGGAGCTCGTCCGCCATCCCCTGCGCCAGCCGGAGTTGCCGCTCCTGGCTGACCACCAGGTCCTCGCGCCTGCCGGTCGAGAGCCGGTAGTCCTTGTCGAGGAAGATGGCATCCGCCGGGCAGGCCTCCTCGCAGGCACCGCAGAAGATGCAGCGGCCGAGATCCGTCTGGACCGCATGCCCGGGTACCCGCTCGAGCGCGCCGGCAGGGCAGGCCTCGATGCAGGCGTTGCAGTCCTTGAGGCACTGCCGTGTCTGTATGACCGGCATGCCCCGGAAGCGGTCGGACAGCTCGGGCGGGGGCGCGTCGGGATAGCCGATCGTGCGGTGTTTCTGGTGGAGCCGGGCCTTGATGATGCTGATCATGATGAGTATCCCCTGCGGCCGAATTACAGATCGTGCCCGCAATATGAAAGGTTGAAGCTCTTGTTGCAAAGCGGGAAGTCGGAGATCTGCTGCTCGCGCATCGCGTAGGCAAGGCCCATCCAGTTGTGAAAGGATGGATCGACGACCTTGTACCGCCGGATGTTGCCGTCCTCGCCCGTGAGCGCCACGTGGCAGATCTCCCCGCGCCACCCCTCGACCAGCGAGACCGAGAGGTGGTTTGGCGCCAGCGGCCCGATCCCGGCAATGACCGCCCCGGCCGGAATCTGCTGGAGTTGCTCGCGGATGAAGGCGATGGACTGCTGGATCTCGCACCAGCGGACAAAGGCCCGGGCAAACACATCGCCGGAATTCCAGGTGGACAGCGGCAACTGGACAAACCGGAAGATCCCGGAAGGCTGGTCACGGCGGACATCCCGCTGCAGGCCGCTTGCGCGCGCGGCCGGACCGACGATCCCGAGGGCCTTGCAGACGTCCGGCGGCAGGACGCCCTTGCCCTCGAAGCGGGCCAGTACCGACGGGGTGTCGAACAGCAGTTCGATGGCGCTGGCGGCATCCCGCTCGCCGAGGTCGAGACGCGCCTGGAGTTCCCGGATCCGGGCATCGTCCATATCGTGGCCCGCCCCGCCAGGGCGGATCATCCCGCGCCCGAAGCGGTTGCCGCAGAGCAGCGCGGTCATGTTCAGGAAGTCGCCGCGGATCCGCCCGCAGTACGAGGCGGTCGGCAGGAATCCGATATCGTTGGCCAGGGCACCGAGATCCCCGACATGGTTGGCAAGCCGCTCCAGCTCGAGGGCGATCCCGCGGAGCGATTGCGCCCGCACCGTCTTCCGGCAGCCGGAAAGGGCCTCGATGAGCTGGCAGTAGGCCGTGGCATGCCCGACGGTCGTGTCGCCCGCGATCGTCTCGGCGTAATAGAGCGCCCGGCCGGCAGGCAGGGCCGCCATGGCCTTCTCGACACCGCGGTGCTGGTAGCCCAGGGCGATCTCGAGATGGAAGACGTGTTCGCCATGGCATTGGAACCGGAAGTGCCCCGGCTCGATGATGCCGGCATGGACCGGTCCGACGGCCACCTCGTGGATATCCTCGCCCTCCACGCGGTAGAAGTCGCCGGACCCCGGGACGATCGGGGCGTTTGCCGGCCGGCCCCAGGCATCCTGCCCGGCACGCCACGAGGCCTGGTAACGCACCGGCTTGAGCCAGGGGTGCCCCTCGACCTGCACGCCGAACTGCTCGGCGATCTCCCGCTCGAAAAGATGGAGCTGGGTGCACTCGGGCGTCATCGCGACCAGCCGGTCGCCCTCCACCCGCGTGGAAAGGATATGGAGACGGCTTTGCTCATCGTCGGCCAGGACCATGTAGAGATCAAGGCCGGCGGCATTCCCGTTGTCCGCGCCAAAGAAGGAGACCACGCGCTGCCCGTCGGCGGTCGCGCGCAATACGATACGCCGGAACGTCTTCCCGTCATGCCGCGGGATCCGCGCCATGTCCACGGCCCGCCCGTTGATGGTGGACAACATCTCATCCGGTTGATCACTCATGGCGCTGTCTCCAGGAAGGTAACCGCACTCTGCAGCAAGCGGTGCAGCGGGGCGGGGATATACACCCCGAGCACCAGGACAAGCCCCAGCAGCAGCAGGGGCGGAAGAAGGGTGAGAACGCCCTCCCGGTAGGCCGTGCGCGGCGCGTTCCCGGGCTCGCTCCCCTGGACCACCTGCAGCACGGTCGCCCCCATGCCGATGAAGATGGTCAGGAGGAAGAGGAGGAACAAGCCGCTGATGATATACCGACCCGACTGGAAGCCGGCGTTCAGGATCCAGAATTCACTGATGAACGGCCCGAACGGGGGTGATCCGGTGATGGCCAGGAAGCCGGTCAGGAACAGGCCCGCCGAGACGGGAAGCCGGCGCAGCGCGCCGCGCACGGTGTCCGTCGTGGTACTGCCGTAGGACCGGTGGATATTGCCCGCCGAGAGGAACATGACGCCTTTGGCGATGCCGTTGTTCACGACATGCAGCAACGTGCCGAACAGCGCCGGGGCCCCGAGGCCGAGGCCGAGGATCAGGATGCCCATGTGCTCGACGCTGGAATAGGCGAGCATGCGCTTGTAATCCTGCTGGCCGACCATGAAGACCCCCGCGATCGCCATGGAGAACAGTCCCATGAAAAGCAGCATCGGCGAGATGAAGGCCGCTTGACCGGCGGCGTTGCAGATCTGGTAGATCCGCAGGATGCAGAGGAACGCGCAACTGGTGACGCAGCTCGCCAGCAGCGCCCCCACGCCTCCGGGTGCCGCGCCGTACGCATCCGGCTTCCAGGTGTGCATCGGCGCCAGGCCCATCTTGGTGCCGTAGCCGATCAGCATCAGCACGAACGCCGCCTGCAGCCACGGCGTGGAAAGCCGCGGCGCATGCTGCAGGAGCTCGCCGAGGACCAGGGTGGGCGCGAGCCCGGCATGCAGGGAGGAGTAGGCCAGGAAGAAGGTTCCCAGCAGGGCAAGCGCGATCCCCACGAAGCCGATCAGCAGGTATTTCCAGGTGGCCTCGATGGACTGGGGCGTCTTGTTGAAATAGATCAGGGGGCCGGTGCAGAGCGCGGTGGTCTCGATGGCCACCCACATGACGCCCAGGTGCCTTGACCAGGTGACCAGCGTCATCGTTCCCAGGAGGCCGAGGATGCAGGAGACAAACACGCGGTTCTCGCGCTGCACGTGGTAGCGCAGGTACCCCGCCAGGTAGAAGGCGTTGACCAGGTAGACGACACTGATCAGCAGCAGCACCAGCTGGCCGGCAGGATCAAGACCGATCCAGTCCGTGGATATGCGCTCCGCCCCGGAGAACACAAGCGTGGCCACCAGCGGCAGGTGGAGGAGCCCGGCGGCAGGAACCAGCCATGGCCGCCAGCGGTTGGAGGGCACCAGCCATGCCGCCAGGGCCATCACGAACGGGAATACAAGCAGGAGCAGTGTCATGTTTCAGTCCTTCAGCGCCGCCATCCGGCGCGTATCGAGTGATGAGAACGTCCGATGGATATGGTTGACCATGATGCAGATCACGAAAATGGCGACGAACAGGTCCAGCATCGCCCCGAGTTCCACTACCAGCGGCATGGCCCCCACCAGCAGCATGCCGAAGATGTAGATGCCGTTCTCCAGCACCAGGTACCCCATCACCTGCGTGATGGCCTTGACGCGCGTCGTCAGGAGGATGAACCCCGCGAAGATCGTCGCCAGGGACGCCGGCACCAGCAGCGGCGTGGTATGCGCATCCGCCAGCGGCAGCGAGGAGGCGAACAGCAGCGCGAACCCGGTGGCGAGCGCCCCGAGCAGCATGGAGGGCAGGAACCCGATCAGCGGCTCGACCTCGCGCTTGATATGGATATCGCGCATGGCCCTCTGCAGCATGAAGGGGATCACCAGCCCCTTGAGCAGGATCGCGACCACGGCGGCCAGGGCCGCCGCGAGGGTGACATGCTCCTCGATGAGCAGCGGCATCAGCCCCAGCAGGATACCCTGCAGCGACACGACCTTGATGACGGTTAGGATCCGGCTGGTCCCCAGTGTGAACAGGTTGAGCGCCAGCACGATCACCAGAAGCGCATTGAGTATTGCAATCATAGGGATCACCTCAGCAGCAGTACAAAACCGAACCCGCAAAGCAGGATGGCGGCAATCAGCAGATGCGGCACATTGCGCATCTGCAGGCGGGCCATCACCGATTCCACGACACCGACGCCGACCGCCAGGCACAGCATCTCCCCGGCAAACAGGAGCCAGTCCAGCGGGGCGATGCCGACCTGGAAGGGGCAGACGATGTGCAGCAGCAGCGCGCCGAGGACATAAAGCTTGATCGCCGCGCCATACAGGATCAGCCCCAGCAGGGGACCGCTGTGGTCCAGCACCATGACCTCGTGGATCATCGTCAGCTCCAGGTGCGTGTTGGGGTCATCCACCGGAATGCGGCAGTTCTCCGAGAGCAGCAGGATGAAGAGCCCGGCCGCCACCAGGACCAGCGACGCGGCGGACGAGGCTCCCCCCGCCACCATCGGTGCATGCAGCATGTCGGTGAGCACCAGCGACCCGGACATTTTCGCCAGGGCCAGCAGCGCGAAGAACAGGGCCGGCTCCGAGAGACAGGCAAAGGTGACCTCGCGGGCGGCCCCCATGCCCTCGAATGCCGACCCGGTATCCAGCGCCGCCGTCGTCGTGAAGAAGCGGCAGAGCCCCAGCAGGTAGGCGAAGAGGATCAGATCCCCGGCAAAGGAGACCGGGGCGCGGAAGGGCCCGGCCGGCACCATCAGCCCGGCAAGGGCCAGCGCCGAGATCGAGATCACGGGGGCCGCGACGAAGACCCACGTCGTCACCTGGCTGATCACCACGCCCTTGCGGGCCAGCTTGAACAGGTCATAGTAGAGCTGGAGGACCGGCGGGCCGCGCCGCCCGGCGAAGAGCGCCTTGGTCTTGTTGATGACGCCCGGCAGCAGGGGCGGCACGATCAGCAGCAGTGCAATATGTATCAGGACATTCATCATGATCCGTCTTCCATTCCACGTTTATCGCCCTATCCCAAGGCGTACCCAGCTTAGCAGGAACAAGGTCATCACCAGGATGTAAAGCAGATAGATACTCAAGCGGCCCTGCTGAAGCAATCTCAGTTTCATCATCTGCCGCCCGGCAAATTGGAAAACCGGCAGCGCGATCCGGTCGAGCAACAGGTCCGGCACCTCGGTCGAGAACGCGGACGGCGGCGGGAACGGTGTGGCGATCACAGGCCGCCGCGTCCGTGGCCGGAGCGCCCAGGCGAGGAGATTGACCAGCATCTCGCCGAAGGAGGCGGAGGTGTACTGCATCGTGGAGGACGGACGGGCATAGCCGCAGCTCCAGGTCCCGATGGCGGGAGCGTCCTGCCGCCGGACCCGCGCGCGGAGCAGGCAGACCCCCGCGCCCGCCACGAGGATCAGCGCCAGGGCCAGGCCGCTGACCCACTGGAACGGTGCCAGCACGGGCGACAGCGCGGACGCCGGCATCTCCAGCGGTCCGGCCCACTGGGAGGTCGCCCGCCCGATCAGCCCGAGGCCGAGCCGCGGCAGCAGTCCCAGCAGCACGCAGCCGGCAGCCAGCAGCAGCATGGGGCGAGCCATCCACGGCGACGGATCGTGCGCGGGAGGAAGGAGTTCCTGCCGCGGCAACCCGAGGAACACCATGCTGAAAATCCTGACGAAACAGGCCAGCGACAGGGCCCCGATCAGCGCCAGGGCCGCCGCCCCGGTACTGGCGACCGGCCAGGTCATCCCGCCGGGGGCGGCGTCAACACCATGGAAGAACCCCAGGTAGATCAGCCACTCGCTCATGAACCCGTTCAGCGGCGGAAGCCCGCAGATCGCCACGGCGCCAAGCAGGAAGAGAACCGACGTCCGGGGCATGGACCGGGCCAGCCCGCCCATACGGTTCATGTCACGGGTATGCGTGGCGTGCAGGATCGTGCCGGCATTCAGGAAGAGGAGCGACTTGAAGAGACTGTGGTTCCAGACATGCAGCAACGCCCCACCAAGCCCCAGCAGGACAAGATCAGGCCGGCTGAGCACCCGTCCGGTCAGCGCCAGCCCGATGCCCATCGTGATGATGCCGATGTTCTCGATGCTGCTGTAGGCCAGCAGGCGCTTGATATCGCGCTGCCCGATCGCGAACGCGATGCCGAGAACCCCGGTGATGGCACCCAGCCCCAGCAGCAGTTCGCCGTTCCACCGTTCCGTCGCCGGCAGCAGCATCAGCATCCGGACAATCCCGTAGACGCCCATCTTCAGCATCACCCCCGACATCACGGCGGAGACGTGACTCGGCGCGTTGGCATGGGCGCCGGGCAGCCAGAGATGCAAGGGCATGATGCCCGCCTTGAAGCCGAACCCGGCAAGACTCAGGAAGAAGAGCGCGGCGGCAATCCCGGGCGTCAGGGAACCGGCGGCAACCGTCTCCAGGGCAAAGGAGCCGGTCACCTTACGCAGCAGCGCGAACAGGCCAAGCAGGCAGACCGTTCCCGTATGGGTCGCCACCAGGTAGATCCAGCCGGCCCGGCGGACGTCGGCACTCTCGTTCTCGGTGGTCACCAGGAAGAAGGCGGACAGTGCCATCAGCTCCCAGGAGATCAGCAGCAGCAGGGAATCGCGGGCCAGCACCACCATCACCATCGCCCCGGCCAGCAACCCGTAGAACAGGCTCAGTCCGCGGCCGTTATCCGGATGCTCGGACTGCCTCCAGTACTCCAGGCCGAACACCGCCCCCACGGCGGGGACGGTGAGGACGGGAACCAGGAAGACGGCACTCAAGGCATCCACCCCCGCCGTGACCGGCCCCCAGGGAAGATGCCACGGCAGGGACAGGACGCGGGGCGCGTCCGAGAAGAGCACCGCCGCCAGCCCCGCCAGGCCGGACAGGCTGCCCAGGATCATGAGCGCCACGGCCAGGCGCTGCCCCCGCGGCGAGCACCGGGACCCGAACGCCGCCGGGAACCCGCTGGCCATCATCAGCCCGGCCGCCGCTATCATCATCCATAACCCGTTCATTCCATTCCCCCGTGGACCAAAAAGCCCCTGCGAAGCTACAAGGCAAACAAGCGCTCAACCATCGCCCGGATGGGCATCGTCCACACCAGCAGGACGATCACCGTGAACGCAACATAGAGCAAGTAAAGATTGATCAGCCCCCGCTGCAACGGACGCGCCCGGCTGAAGAGCGCCTTGATAAACCCGCCCGCCGGCAGGAGCGTCCGGTCCAGTACCGGGTCATCCTGATGGGATTCATAGCGGGCCGATCCCGCGAATACCGTCCTGATACGGGGCAAGTGAATACGGGGTCCCAGCACCGTTCGCCACAGCCCGGTCAGCATCTGGGCGAACGAGGCTGCCGTGTACTGCATCCGCGGCGTCGGCCGGGCATACCCGCAGGACCAGGTCATCGCGCGCCCGGTGACGTGATGACGCCGCTGGCGGACCAACCCCCAGAAGACCAGCGCGCACGCGCAGGCAAGCGCCAGGGCGGACAGCGTGATCGCGGACAGCGGAACCAGGGACCCCAGCGGCAGCGGCGACAGCAGCAGGGCACCATCCCAGGCCGCGATCGTCCGGTCGAGAACGGGGACCACCACCCAGGGGAACACGCCAATCATCACGCAGAGGCCGCCCAGGATGCCCATCGGAATCCGCATGGACAGCGGCGACTCGTGCGGGGCCGTGGACAGCGGATAGCGGGGCTGCCCGAGGAAGACCGCGCCGTAGGCCTTCACAAAACACGCCAGCGCCAGGCCACCGATGATCGCCAGCACGGGAGCCGCAAGGGCGGCAACCGGCCATGCCGATGCGGTGTTGTCCGCGACCGCGTGGAAAAGCCCCAGGTACACGAACCATTCACTCACGAACCCGTTCAGCGGCGGAAGCCCGCAGATGGCCACGGCCCCCGCCAGGAAGAAGGCGGTCGTCCAGGGCAGGGGACCGGCTAGCCCGCCCATGCGGTCGATCTGCCGCGTGCCGGCGGCATGGATGACCGACCCGGCACCGAAGAAGAGCAGCGTCTTGAACAGGCCATGGTTCCACACATGAAGCAGGCACCCCGCCATCCCCAGGACCACCCAGAGCGGACGGTCCGCCGAACGCCCGATCATGGCCAGGCCGAGGCCCATCAGGATGATCCCGATATTCTCGATGCTGTGGTAGGCCAGCAACCGCTTGAGGTCGTGCTGGGCGATGGCGAAAACCACCCCGAGCACCCCGCTGACGCAGCCGGCCACCAGCACGAAAACACCGCAGACCATCGGAAGATCCGGCAGATACCCGGAGAAACGCACCAACCCGTAGATGCCGGTCTTGAGCACGATGCCCGACAGCATCGCCGACACATGACTGGGCGCGTTGGCGTGCGCACCCGGCAACCAGAAATGCAGCGGCATGACCCCCGCTTTCAGCCCGAAGCCGGTAAACATCAGCAGGAATGCCGTCAAGGCCATGCCCCGGCCCATCGCCCCGGAAGCAACCGCCTGCATCGTGAACGAATCGGTCGCCACCGCCAGCAGGGAGAAAAGGGCGAACAGCGCAAGGGTCCCCACGTGCGTGGCCACCAGGTAGATCCATCCGGCCTTGAACACATCCTCCACATGGTCCTCCGTGGACACCAGGAAAAAGGCGGCCAGCGCCATCAGCTCCCAGCCGAACAGGAACAACAGCGTATGCCTTGCCAGCAGCAGCAGGATCATGCCGGCATTCAGGACGCCCCAGAACAGACTGAGCTTGCGACCGTTCCCGGCATGCGCGCCCTGCGGCCAGTACCCCAGCCCGTAGACCGCCCCCAGCGAACTCATCAACAGGACCGGAACCAGGAAGAAGGCACTCAACGGATCCACCGCGAGCGAGACGCGCTCCCCCATCAGCCTCCAGCCCAGGACAACCGGACTACCGCTGCCGCCGCAGAAGGCGGGCAGCGCCCCGGCCAGGCCTGCCAGCGAGGCCAGGATCGAGACGCCGCAGGCGATACGCTGCCCGGCACCCCGATGGCGACTCAGGAAAAGCCCCGGCAAACCGCTGAACAGACTCAAGCCGGCCGCCGTCAACAGGAGACTGACATTATGCATCATGGATGATCGACTGGCGGCAAGGCCTTCACCACCGGCAGCTTGCCCTCTGCCTCCGAAAGCGCTTTCATGATCTCGTTGCGCAACGCCTGCCGTGCAAGCGCCGCCTTCAGTTCCGGATCGCGCAACACATACCCCAGACGCGATAGCAGGTGCAAATGCGCCCGCACGGTCGGACTGATCAGCGTGAACAGGATCCCGACCGGCTCGCCATCAATCGCCCCGAACGGGATCGGCTGTTCCAGGAAACACAGCGCCATCACCGGGCGCGTGACGTGCAGGACGATCGGGTTGCGCACATGCGGGATGGCGACGCCACCCCCCACGCCGGTAGACCCCAGCGTCTCGCGCGCCAGCAGGACCTGGTACAGGAAATCGCGATCCACCTCCTCCGGCAGACGCATCAGTTCCACCACCGAGCGCAAGACCTGCGACGTCTCCTTTCCGGCGACCCGGTAATGGATATCCCCCTCTCGCAACGTCTCGGACAGACTCGGCAACCCCGCGGCCGCCGACACCTGCTCCTCCATCAGTTGCGGCGAGATCCGGATTCGCCGCGCAGTCGCCCACTCCAGGAGCTCAGCCCGGTTGAACCGGTTCTGGCCGCTGATCCGATAGACCGGCATATCCCCCTGCTTGATCCAGCGGTAAATCGTCTTCTCGGCGACATCCAGGAGCCCCGCAACCTCTTTGACCGATAACTGCATAAACACCCCCGT
>CAZGBW010000018.1:0-7179 GCA_964523995.1 uncultured Victivallales bacterium
CCGGTTTATCGAGTTCCTTGACACGGTCAGACAACCCCGAAATCCGGGTCTCCGCGGCAACCAACGCTTGCGCCGAGGCGGCCAGTTCACGATCCCGTGCCGCCAAGGTTCCACGCAGGCTCTCGAACTTCGCTTGCAATGCCTGGAGTTCCGATAACGCGTCGGGAGCTGCCTCCTGTGTCTTCTGAAGGGTCAGCAGCGCATCCAGTTTGTCAAGGGCCTCCTGCATATCCTGATCGACAGGCACCGCCGAGGGCGTCTCATCCCCCCGAACGGAAACGGCCGTAACTACAGCAACCGCCGCGAACAGAGCCGAAAGAAGCAATAGCTTTATTGTTTTCATGGCGCTCAACCTGTCTTCCCTTTCGATCGTTTTTGCCGGAACTGCGTCATTCGCACACCGGAAGCATCCATAATCGCCGACGCTTTTAGCATAGATTGCCACAGTCTGCTAATGTTTTTTTACACAATGGACGTTTAGTGCCGACGACTGACGAAATGCGTGGCATGCCCAACCGCATCTTCCGCCGCTTCCATAAGCGTCTCGCTCAGGGTCGGATGGGCATGGATGGTCTGCGCCAGATCCTCCGCCACAGCCCCCATCTCGATCGCCAGCGTGCCCTCGGCAATCATCTCGCCCGCCCCCGGCCCGGCAATGCCGACACCCAGCACACGCCCGCTGCCGTTCTCCGCAATCAACTTGGTCACCCCATCGGCACGACCCAGTGTCGTTGCCCGTCCGGAAGCCACCCACGGGAATCGCGATACCGTGATCGCGATTCCCTGCTCGAGAGCCTCCCGCTCCGTAAGTCCCGTCCAGGCGATTTCCGGATCGGTGAACACCACGGCAGGAATCGCCCTTGGCGCATATTCCGTCTTGCGACCGGCAATCGCCTCGACAGCCACTTTCCCTTCGTGCGTCGCCTTGTGCGCCAGCATCGGCTGGCCGGTGATATCGCCGATCGCGAAAATCGACGGCTCGGTCGTCCGACGCTGTGCATCAACAACAACGAAACCCTTGGAATCCAATTGCACCCGCGTATTTTCCAGTCCGAGGCCGCCCGTGCCCGGCTTGCGCCCGACGGAAATCAGCACACGGTCATACGTTTCCGCCGTCTCGTTGCCGGACTTGGCTGCCATCCGCACAGTCACCTTGTCCCCGGACACCGCGATTGCCAGGACACGTGTTTCCAGCCAGATCGCCTCGAACTGCTCCTTCAATCTCGCCACCAATGGCTTGACCAGATCCGGGTCGGCACCCGTCATCAGCGTCGGCAGCATTTCCACCACCGACACCCTTGAACCGAACGTCGCATAGGCCTGTCCGAGTTCCAGTCCGATGTAGCCACCGCCGATCACCAGCAACCGGTCCGGGATATCCTCGAGAGCCAGGGCGCCCGTCGAATCCATCACCCGCGGGGAATCCGGGGCTATCGGGATGCGCGCCGGCTGCGAGCCCGTCGCCAGGATCGCCGTCTTGAAGCGGATGCGTTCCTCCCCGCCGCCGGCGTTTGCCACGACCAGGGTCGAGGCATCCGCAAACCGCGCCCGCCCCTGCAGGAATCTCACCTTGCGCGCCTTTGCCAACTGCCCAAGGCCGCCAGTCAGCCTTGCCACCACCGACTGTTTCCATGCCCGCAGCTTGTCCACATCCAGCGCAGGCGCCCCGAAGACCACACCGAACGCCTCCGCCGCCTTCGCCTCGTGGATGACGGCTGCCGCGTGCAGGAGCGCTTTCGAGGGAATGCAGCCGCGGTACAGGCATACGCCCCCGGGATTGGCTTCCATATCCACCAACGTCACGTCCATGCCAAGATCCGCCGCGTAGAATGCCGCCGGATACCCCCCCGGCCCGCCGCCGATCACCACCAGCTCCCGCACCTCGCCCTCGCTCACCGCCACCTCCGTTCGTTCGCCACTCCGACTCGCCACTGCTTCCGATCATAAAAGCCTTCCGCCTCACACGCAAGCCAAAGCTTCAGGAATCAGACCGGCCAAAACACCTGACGGATCGAGGCCAACCGGGACAGCGCAACGCCGGGAAACGCCCGCGGGTGACGCGGCGCGGGTGACGCGGCGCGGGGAGACCACCGACTCCATGCGCAGATCTGGTTCCTGTACGCGTCACGGTAGCGCTTCGGGATGGCCGGATCGTTGGCCAGAACCCAGTACAGGCCCTGCTGGGAGCGGCGGTGCTGATGGAAGATCTCTTCGCGCTGCACATAGCTGGACCCCATCCGAAACCCTTTTCGGATGGGCTCTAGCAAGCCGAACCGGGAGGTGTCAATATGGAGCAACAAACGAATCGTACACGACCCCCACGTGAAAACCTGCTCGTTCGGCGCAACCGTACCATGCACCTCGCCACCTGCATACGTGGCCCTTGGTCCCAGATGCCGCGCGGCCCTTGCAGAGACTGGAAATCTATTTTCTTGCCGCTCACCCCCCCCCTCTTCTCACATTCCGCACTTCTCAAGACACATTTCCACGCATCGCAACATGCTTAACATCAACTATATGCTGGCTGCTTTTAATTTCAGAGTCCTTGCTGTTTCAGCACTCCATCGCTTCAGCAGCTCCAAAACTCTCTTGTGGTTGTCAATAGCGGCGGCCAATTCCCCGGCCTGTTCCTCTGTGATCAGCGTGTTTACATATCGCCCCTTTTCCCGGCGCGTCCACTCGTAGTAGGGGCCGTGGCGGGCTTGCGGATCCTCGGCGCAACGGCAGTTCGGCCTGCCGCAGACTTTCATGCGCTTGCTGAGCGTGCCCTGGGCCACAAGCCCCATTGCCGCGATCTTGTGACGGATGCTCTCGATGGAGCGGTTTACCCCGGGCGCTTTTTTCCCGCCTTTTTTTTGCATTTGTGTTGACTCCTGTATATCTTGCTATTATGCTATAGCTAGATTCTTATGGGAAGTCAATCGCAAAATCCGGTTTTGACCCCGCCTTATGATTTGGTGGGCGAACGGCTCGGGCCGCTGCCCGTGATAAACCACTTCATCGGCCAGCTCGGATTGGAGGCGATACTGGAGCGATACGTGCCGACCAGTGACCGGCGCTGCCGCCTGCCCTACGCCAAGGGCCTGGGTATATTGATCCGCTCGATCTCTGAACGGAAAGCCTGCGCCCTGCATCACCTACGGTTTTTCCAAGGACCATCGCCCCGACCTCAAGCAACTTCTCTTCATCCTGACCACCAGTGCCGATGGCGGCATACCGGTCCTGTTCCGTTGCGCTCACGGCAACACGAACGACTCGAGCGCGCCAAGGAGGAGCTCGGCGACCTGGACCAGAAACTGCAGGGGCCGCGCGCCCGTCAACGCTCACGCCGTCAACTGGCCGATACGGTTGGCGAGATCCTCGGGCGCTTAGGCGTCGCGGATTACCTGAAGGCCGACATCTGGACTGAGGAGATCCACCGCTTCCGGCAGGAGCGCAAAGGGCGGCCCGACAAGGACACGCGCTATCGCCGGGAGACGACCCGCCGACTCAGGGTGCGCTGGACAGTCGAGCAGGCACGCATCGAATATGACGAGAAGTCCGACGGCATGTATCCATTACTGACCACTGACCGCTCGCTGACTGCCCGGCAGGTCCTGGAGGCCCACACGCAGCAGCCGAACATCGAGAAACGATTCAAGCAAATCAAGACGGTTCACGAGATCGACCCCGTATTCCTCAAGAACGAGGGCCGCATCGAAGCACTCTTCTACCTCTACTTCATCGCCTTGCCCATACAAGCCCTGATAGAGCGCGAACGGCGCCGGGCCATGCAACGCGAACAGATCGACACGCTGCCCCTTTATCCCGAGAATCGCGATTGCCAGCGACCGACAATCCTTCAAATCCTCAGGCTCCTCGAACCGCTCGAACGGCACGCCATCTTCAAGGACCGACAGCTTGTGCAGGCATTCCCTGCAAAGCTATCAGACATTCAAGCAAAGGTTATAGGACTGCTCGCCGTGCCAAAAAGAGCGTACGGGTAAGCGCGGCGCTGGCACTGGAATTTCGCCGGATATCGACCGAGAGATGTGCGGAATGTGAGCCAAAGCTCTCGTCGCAAACAGACCGCGCCTCACCATGTCCGATGATCATGCCCCCGGAGGCAATCCGCTCTACCGCCAACCCCCTTCCCAAATCCGACCAATACCTCATAGCCCCACGGCCCTGTTCAACACGTATTTTGTCTCAGTAATCGGTGGACGATTCGAGTACAATTTTCCAGCCCTGACATTCAATCATAGTGGGTTGAGAATGCCGTCGGTGCTTATGCCTGGAATGCAGGGCAAATCGTGTGTTACTGGCGGGCTGAACCCTTGGAAGTGGATTGGGTTCTCGAGGGGAGTTGGGGCTGCTTCTGCGCACCGACGGTTTTGCCTCGCTCAGCGCACCATGGGCAGGCGGCGAGATGCTCACCAAGCCGTTCGTCTTCGCGGGAACCGCGCTGGAGATCAACGACCGCACCGGCGCACCGGGCTTCGTTCGTGTCGAGATCCAGGACGCAGACGGCACGCCGATCCCTGGCTACACGCTTGACGACAGCCCCGGGATCATCGGCGATGAGATCGAGCGTGTGATCGGCTGGAAGGGCGGGTCGGAACAGGAACCCTCCTTTCAGAGGCACCCCCTTTCTGCACAAGGATGACAGGCAGCCCCTATCCGCCGACGCCGGGCTGAATACAGGACCAGGAAAAGCAGCGCCACGGGCCAGATGCCGTTCAGAACCTGCAGGAACCGTCCGCGGACAACGCGGAATTCGACATTCAGCGCGGTTTCCGGATCAATGTGCAGCTTGCGGGCGAACCGCAACGGCAAACCGTGTTCCGGCATCGCCGCCCGGATCGCGCTGATGGTCGCCTTGGCCGCATCCTGCTGCCCCACCATGCGCTCGGCCACGATGTCGAGCGCACTGCGGTCACGCACCGAGAGCGACTGCTGCACCTGCGAATAATACTCCGGCGTGAACTGGCCGTCATTGACCACCGCGATCTGCTGCACGCCTTCCGGTGCATCATCCTCCTGCACGATATTCTGCGCGCTGCGCAAGGAACCGCGGCGGTTGTAAAGGCCGACCTTGACCTGCTGCATCTGCAGATTGCGGAACTGCACCCGGGCATCCTCGTTCAGGTCGCTCTCGCCCTGGGAATAGTTCATCGCGGTCCGAAGCACATCGCGCGCCTGGCGCTGCTTGCCCGCCTTGAGCAGCTCCGCCCCTTCATCCAGCAGCCGGCCGGCTTCCACCAGCGTTTCCTCACGGCGGGATCGGTTCAGCGCCAGATAGCTGCCGATATCAAAATGACTGGCATACGTATCGCCTTCAAGCCGTTCCATACTGCCGCCGAAGTCGGTGTAACGGAAGCCTTCCGGCACAAACATCACCCATTCGATATCGCGCAGCGGCAATCCCTCGAAGCGCGGTGCCTCGTAGCGCCGCTGTCCGCGCCAGCCCTGCCACGCCGGTGTGCCCGCATACATGAATTCGACACGGATGTCCCGTGCGCCGTCTTCCACATCCAGGGGAATGCAGTAGAGACCGCCGTCGCGGGAGACGGGTGCTTCCTGTCCGTTGACCAGCGCCATCCAGACCGGATCTCCGCCTTCGGGCAGGGCGATTTTCAGTAATCGCAGGCGCCCGGCGTTCATCCGCAGCTCCACACGCATCAACTGACGGCCGTCCGCCGCCAGTACGGAGGTGATGCGGGTCTGCTCGATACCGGCGGCGAGAACATCGGCGGCATCGTGCCGCACCACACTCAGCGCCAACCGGAACGCTGGCTGGAAGAATTCGTAACACTTGACAGCGGCCGAAAGGTCGCCCGCGCCGAACTCGGCGGGAATGTTGCGCGGATCCATGCCGCGCAGGCCTTCGGTGCCGCCTGCATCGCTGACCTGCACCCGGCCGGTACCGGTCACCGCCAGGTAACCGCGGGCCTCCTCGGTCGCCACCGTCAGCAGCGGACGGATCTCGATCTGCTCCCCGACCCGCTGGTAACGGGCCTGGCAACTGGCGACAAGCTGATACCGGTTTTCAACCTTGTTGTGCAGATCCACCTGCCAGATCCCCTTCTCACGGTCCGTGAGATGGACTCGGGCAATGCCGCTGCCGGCCACGGTCAGCGTGGCGTCCGGATCGGGGGACTGCAGCATGAAGGTCTTCACCCCGGCATTCTCGATGCTGTACTGGATATAGGCCTTGACCTGCATCATGCCATCGGCCAGTTCAACCACCTGCAGGATGCGCGGCTTGACCACGGGATCCAGCGTGTCGGCCCGCAAGACGATGTTCCAGTCCGGGCGGTGGATATCGAACACGAGCACTCCCGCCTGGCGGATGCCAGCATCGCTGGCCTTCTTCATATCCACACCGACCTGGTGCTCGACCATCATCCGCACCCCGCGCTCGCCAGCCAGGGTCAGGCGACCGCGATGCGTGCGCGCATCCGTCACCTTCACCCGCGGGATGGTCATCACCTGCTCGATGCCCCGCTCCATGCGCGCCATGACCAGATTGATGTCCGTCGCCCCAATCACGGGACGGTTGAAATGAACGGTGACACGGTTCCATCCATCGATGGACGCCGCCGTATTGACACCCCCCCCCTCATCCCAGTGGCTGACATCCAGACCCGTCAACGCCTCGACCTCAAAACCGGCGGGGATCTGGAAATCCACCATGAAGATGCCCGCCTTGGAAATATCCAGCCGCAGGCGTGTCGCCAGGGCGATGCGCTCGTCGGCAATCGTCAGGGCCCCGGTTTCCTCGACCCGGATCTCGGGCATGACCGGTTCCGCGGCAACACGGGCGGCGACGTCCGCCGCGTCGTGATAGCGGAACGCGCGCCGCAAGGTGGGCGGTGCCGCCGTGCCGGTCTCGGTCCGCACCACCGCCAGCGCCACCGCCGCAGCCGGGAAGTCCTCGATGTTCATCGGGCTTAGGCCAGCGGCGGCATCCACCCGCACCTGGATGGTATCCGGTGCGGCCAGCGCCAGGGAACCGCGTTGCCGGGCGGCATCAATCACCTCCAGCGCACCGATCGCCGCCGTATACGGAAGCCCGTCGCAGGCGACCTGCGTACGGACATGCAGCATGAGCTCGCCGGTCACCGGACGGTCGAAGATCGCCTCCAGCAGCCGGGTCTCCGGCTCAAAACTCCAGGTGGCCACACCGGGCGTCTCCAC
>CAZGBW010000018.1:7279-16576 GCA_964523995.1 uncultured Victivallales bacterium
AGCCAGTGCGGCCAGACCGGAGCTCACCGTACAAAGCGCAAACAGCAGCGGCAGCGCGGTCCGGCCCTGACGGCCCTCATCTCCGACGGTGGCCGGGGCCAGCGGTTCAAACGGATCCTCCATCGGATCGCCCTCTTCCGCCGTGTCCGGGACGACGGTGCGCGCGGCCCGGCGACGCGAACGCTGCCCGTTCGCGATGCGGGAAACCCCGCTGAGGATCCATCTGCCGGAGGCAGCGGCCAGACGCAGCACCAGGTGCCAGCCACCGCCGAAGACGAACAGCAGGGCCAGGACCAGCAGCAGCACGACGGCCAGGACAGCACGACCGAGCGCCGCCTGGGCAAGACCGGCAATCAGAAGCGTACCGCCCAGCGCCATCCACACCCGGTGCGCGCGCGGCCGCCGCAGGCCGGCGACCAGGACCACCAGGCCGCACAGCACCCCCGCCAGCAGACCGCGGGCGGAACTGCGCGCCCCCATCCAGCAAGGCACCATCGCCAGCTTCACCTGCAGATGACGGCCCGTCGCCAGGTCTACCGCCCGCACGATTTCAACGCGATCGCCACCGCCCCATCCGTCCGCCAGGGCGTCCTTCAGCGACCACTCCGAACTCAGCAGGGCCCGTACCATCGACCAGGACTTGGACACCACGGCAGGCAAACCACCGGTGCCGCCCGCGTCGCCGCCATTCTCCGCACCGGAAGGTCCGGTCATGGAGTAGCCCTGTGGCGCGGTGATCCGCCAACGCACAAAGGTGGCATGGGTATCCGGCATCACCGGCGCCACCAGCGCCATGCGACCGACACCCGTGTTCCAGAACCCGGGTGCGCCGTGCGTCAAGGCATAGACCACTTCAACCTGCAGGGCGGTGTTCGGATCGCGCAGCCGCCGCACCGGCACCAGCACAACGTCGCCGTCGCGCTGCGAAAGCACATCCTCCCGGCCACCCTCTTCATCCACGAGCTTGATGGACCATAGATTGGCCCCTTCGGGCAGCTTCAGGCGCAGGTGCTGGCGGGTGGCGTTCTTGATGTAATAATTCACGGTCGTCACCGACTCACCGTCGCGCGTCAGTTGCGTGTCGAGTTCCACATAATCGGCGATCTGCCCGAGCAGCGCCTCGGCGGGATATCGCCGCACGCGCAGTTGCGCCAGATGCGGGGACTGCGTGTATTTGAACGCGCCGAGGACCGGATCGGAAACGAGCGAGGCATACTCGGGCGGGATCTCGCTGCCGTCGATCGCGAACATCGCCGCGGGCAACGGCTGCGCCTCGCTGATGCTGAGGCTGGCGGAACTGGCCAGTACGACATACCCCACTTCGCTCTCCGTACCCAGCGTCTCGATGCCGGCGACCGCCAGCTCTGCCTGGTCCCCCGCGAAGGTGCGGTCATAGGTCACCAGCAGCGTGTAATCCCCGAGGATCCTGGATTGCAGGCGCACCGTGCAGATCTCGCCGTCGCGCGTCCAGCCCTCGATGTCGGCACCGGTGAAGTCGATCCGCTCAATGGCCGCCGGGACCTGCAGCCGGAACTCATGCAGCGGGGCGGCGCTGACGTGATAGGTGATCGCCGCGCTGCAGTACATGACGCCCTCGCTCATGGAAATCAGATGGAACACTTCGGCATGCACCGACGAATCCGCCCGTTCGACGCCGAACGCGACCTCCCAGCCGGTCTCGCGGAACCGGAAGGCGTGCTGGGCATCCGCCACCCGCATCGGGGCCGACCCGGTGTGCACCTCGCGCAGGCCTTTCAACACACCGGTTTTCAGCCGCAACCCCTTCTCGGCGGCAACCACGAGATAGCCACGCTCCGCCCGCGCCCCCTGGATGGAAAAGGAGGGCGCGCTGAAACCGTCAGCCTCGGCTGGCAGCGCCCGTTCCATCTGGATCTCCACCAACGAGGTACCGAGCACCGCCTTGCTGAACGGGATATAGATCATGCGCCGACCGTCTTTCTCGCGCATATCCGTATCGGCCGCCGCCACATCGCGGCCATTCACGCCGGTGACCGTCCAGGCGGTATTCGTGCCGGTATCAATCCACAGCTCGCGCAGCGGCGCATCCTTGACATCAAGCTCGACCGAGGCATGCAGCGAGAGCATGCGATCCGCCAGCGACAGCGTGAGACGGCTGTCGGCGGCAAACGAGGTGACGATTTCATCCGCGCCAAGATCCAGTGCGTAAGGCATATTGGCAAACTGGTAGGCATAGACACTGCGCGCCGGGCGCGGGACCGCCGCCTCCCGTGCCGCCGCGGGAAAAGCACCGGGGTCGATCTGCGTCAGCCCGGCCGCCTTGCGGATCTGGAAGCGGATGGCGCTGTCGGTACCGATCATCAGGAACCCGCTGGTACGCAGCACGCGCTCCGGGGTCAGCGCCGGCAGCGTGAAGGCGCACGGGAATACCGGGAGGGCCATCTCGCTTTCCACGCGCAACCGGTAGAGATCCTCACGCGGGCGGCTGAGCGTCACCTGCAGCTGATTCTTCTCGCGGTCAATGCGCCAGTCCTGGATATCCTCGCCATGCACCTGGGTGATATTGATATCCGGCAGCTTGAAGGTCAGCTCGCTCAGGGATCCCTGGATGACACGATACGTGAAGACCGTGTCCAGCCGCAGGGCGCCGACGCTGGCGGTCGCGATCGCCGACGCATCACAGGCCGCGACCAGTTCCGACTCCAGCTTGCGCACTTCGGGTTTCCAGCGCACGGAAAAGCGGTCGGCAATGCCAAGGAAGCCGCTCACGCGGGTTCCTTCGCCAGCCGCACCTTCCACCGCTGGCACGATGTGCCGCTCGACATTCAACGCCCCAGGGAAACTGACGTCGAGATCGTTGCGGTCGCAAAGCACCGACACCCGCCGCACACCGGCCTCGGGAATGGCGAATACCGCCTGGCGCCAATCGCCGTCCTTTACCGGCCGCGCGGCAAACCGAAAGACGATGCTGTGCTTGCCGCCGCCGAACCAGCCGTTCGATTTCGGCAGACGCACCCGGAACTGGTCCTTTTCACGCAGCAGTTCGGCACCACGCGGCAGGGTACTGTCCAGATAGCCCGTGTCGCCGATCACCAGCGGCAGCTCGGTGCCGGCCTGGGTGACATCCGCCTCCAGCCGCAGCGTGAACACGATATTCTCCCCCTGGATATCCCCCTCCAGGGACACGTTGGACACATCCACCGCCGTGGCGCCCCACCCCGCTGGAGCAAGTCCGCACCATACCGCCGCCATCAGCACCGCCATCGCCCATTTTGCCTTCATCGGTTTACTCCTGTTTTCGTTCGCTGTCTTCGCAACCTTAATGAATCCGTCGGATCGGTCGGATCAGACCGATCAACTGCCTTTCCCTACCTCGTAAGCCCACCGGCCGTCTCCACCATTTGCACCAGTTCGCGGATGCGGGAGTCCAGGTGCAGATCCAGGGCGACCGGGCGGAGGACCGTGGCGACATCGGCAAAGCCGACACCCTGTGCAAAGGGACTGCCACGCAGGATCTCGGCAAAGGCGGCCACCCCGGCGGCTAGGCGGAAGCGCGTGCTGGCGGCATCGAACGACGGCACGATGTCGCGTTCATGGATGCGCTGTTCGATTTCTTCCGTCCGTCCGTTGTCCACGCGCCGGTAGCGCACCCGCACCACGGCCAGCCAGCGGTCGTCCATCCCCCGCAGTGCGGGGGACGGATACGGCATCGGCACCGCTGGCGGCAGAGGAGCCAGATCCAGTTCATAGAGCGCCGTTACCGACTGGCCGGAGCCGACTTCGCCGGCATCCACGGTATCATCGCGGAACTGCTCCTTCGTGAGCTGACGGCTTTCGTAACCCAGTTGCCGGTAGCGCTTCACCAGGGCCGGGTTGTATTCCACCTGGATCTTGACATCCTCGGCAATCGTGTTCAGCGTGGCCGAAAGATCATCCACAAACACGCGGCGGGCCTCCTGCTCGGAATCGATGAAGGCGTACGCACCGTTCCCCTTGCTGGCCAGCGTCTTGAGCATGTCGTCGTCATAAATGCCCATCCCGAAGCCGAAGACGGACAGATACAGCCCCTGGCGACGGTACGTTTCCACCTTCTCCAGAATCGCGGCACCCGCCGTCTCACCCATATTCACGACCCCGTCGGACATCAGCAGGATCCGGTTCTCCCCGCGGCTGACAAAGCTCCGCGAGGCCTGTTCGTAGGCGCGCCGCAGCCCCTCCTCGAGATTCGTGCCGCCACCGCATTGGATCGCGTTCACCGCCTCCAGGATCCGGGAGCGCTCGGAGACCGGGGTATGCTCCAGGATCAGGCGCGCCTGGGTATCGAACTGGATGATGGCGACCTGGTCCGTGGCGGCCAGTCCGTCCAGCAGCAGTTCCAGTGCCGCGCGAACCAGACCGAGACGATCCGGCTGGTTCATCGAGCCGGAGCTGTCCACCAGGAACGTCAGCGATGCCGGCCGCTGCTCCTCGCGGCCGAGACGACGGCCTTTGACGCCGATCTTGAGCAGATGCAGGCCGCGACCGAAACGCGAAGGGGCCGTTTCGGCCACGACCCGGAACGGATCACCGATCGGCGGTTCGTAGGCATAATCGAAGAAGTTCACGAATTCCTCGGTGCGTACCGCTTCGGCAGGCGGCAGATGACCATCCAGCATATAGTTGCGCGCCAGGGTGTACGAGGCAGTATCCACATCAATCGAGAACGTCGAGAACGCATTCCCCGCCACCGGCACAAACGGATTCACCCCCGTCGCCTTGAAACGCGGCGCAAACGCATCTGGCTTCTCTTCATCCACTGCGACCTCGGACTGACGGATATCGCCCGAGATACCCCCTGCGTCGAGCGCTAGAACGTCACTTTTCGAGAGTTCCTGCAGCTTATCCGCAGCCACCTTCTCTTTGTTTTCTGAACGTTTCTCACCACTGGAACGGCCGACCGACGCAAGTGCAAGCGACGTGGCCCCGGCAGGAACCGGTGCCGCCTCAGGTGCTGCTGAAGCCGGGGCATTCATCCGCTGACGATCCGATCGGTCACCGCCCTCTACGATATCAATCGCGATATCATTGTCAACATCCGCCAGCGACCCGCCTCCCCCTGCCCCTTCCCGCTTGCCCTCTGAACGTTTCCCGAATAGCCCCCTCATGACGACCGGGCTTTTGGCCATCGCCACCGAATCGAATTCCGCCGGTTGAACCACCGCGGTTTCAGCAGGCGGCTCCACACGGCCAGAATCCGGAAGCGGGCCGGAGAACCCTTTGGAGGCCATCGCTTTTTCCGGGGCTTCCATCGGTGCTGCCGACTGTGCTGCCCTGTAATCACCAACCTCATTTTGAGCGCGTTCCTTCTTGCGCGCTGACGACGCTTCCTCCAGGCGGCTGGCGAGCGGGCGCGAAGCGCTTGCTGGCGGGGCGGCGACAGGCTTCGGCGCCGCCGGTCGAGTCTGTTCCGGCAACGCCACTGGCGGTGGCGGTTCCAGCGCGGCGGCCGGCATGTCCGCAGGCATACCGGTGTCATATTCAGCCGCCACCTTCAGCTCGGAAGCAAGCGAGGATAGTGCGCCACCCACCGCAACGCTCTTGAAGCCTTGCGCAACCGTCTGTTCTTGCTCATCCAGAACCGCGATATCGCGATGGGATTCCAGATCTTCCACCCACTCGGTGGCCGCTATCATTCCGACATCAACCTGCGATGGCATGACCAGGCTCGCCGACTTGCGGCTGACCACCATCGACGGCATGAGCAGGCTGACGATCAGATAGCCGATCACGACCGACGCGGCGATCTTCATTCCCGGTGATTTCAGCATCCGGCTCCAGAGACTTAGCCGACTCCGGGCGGAAGCCGCCCGGATCCGGCGGCGGCGCTCGGGGGTCAGCGCGACAGCGACCCCGCGGCGGGAACCTGCCGTCAAGGCATCCTGAAGCGATCCGAGTGTTTCGCGGACCTGGTGTTCCAGCGTGCGGCAATCCTCGCAGTCGTCGAGGTGGAAACGGATTGTCTCCTGCGTCCGGGCATCCAGATCGTTCAGGACAAAGAGTGTCAACCGTGCGCGGATCGCCTCGCAGCGGCTTGTGTTTTTCAGGTCACCCGTGGTCATAACGCACCTCCTCTCGCGGCCGATTCCTTTTTCATGCCGCAGGAAAGCTTCAAGATCGCATGATGGAGAATATTGCCGACATTGCCCTCGCTGCGGCCGGTAATCCCGGCGATCTGCGCATAGGAGAGCCCCTCCTCCAGCCGCAGCAGCACCACCTGCTGCTCGCGCGGATGCAGCCGCTTCAAGGCCGCCAGCACCTGCGCCCGGCGCTCTTCCACGGGGTCCGCATCCGGTGCCGCTTCGGCATCGCATTCCAGCGCGGCTTTCTCATGCAGCGTCTGCCGGCGTGACTCGCGGCGGATGTGATCCACCGCTTCGTTGTGCGTCACCCGGTAGAGCCAGTTGCGCAGATGGGCCGACGGCTGCAACCCGTTCCGCCATTTCTCGCAAAGCCGGATAAACACAGTCTGCACCACATCCTGGGCAGCAAATGGATTGCTTAGAATGCGGGAGGCATAGCGCAGCAGCGCCGCCTCATGCTCCGAAACAATCACCTCGATCAGATCTTCCGATCCGACGGCCTGTTCCTGAACCGTTCCATCCATCATGGCCCCCCCGTGATTACATCCACTGCACCTTTATAACGTTTGCCGTCTTCTTTTTCTTCAAAAAAAAATAGTCCGGCCGCAGAAACTACGTGAAAGGGGGGGCGGGAGGGTGCCATGCGCCAGGCCAATGCGGTGCCTTCCCGTGTGGGGCGGGCTCCCTTGCCCGCCCTTTTCTTGCTTGCTGTGGCCGGGCAGGGGTACCCGTCCCGACCACTGCATATCCCTCTCCGCCCGATGCGGTGCGGTTCTCTAAAAGAACTGTTTGACTCGGTTATGGTTTTTTTATAGAACCATATCTGGTTTTATAGAGAGGGGAACATGGCTATCCTTGAAGACATCATCGACAAACTCGCACAGACGCAGGAGCGTTTGCTGGCACATCTGCCAGGCAAGCGACGCGACTGGCTCAACCGATTGCAGATAGCCGACCGTGCGGCACTACTCATCGGGCCGCGCGGCACCGGCAAGACCACATGGCTACTGTCGCAGGCCGAAGCCGGGCACCTGCTCTATCTCTCCGCCGACCATCCCCTGCTTGCCTCGGTTCCCCTCCACGACCTGCTTGAGGCCATATTCCTGCGCGGTTACGAGGGAGCACTGGTCGATGAGGTCCATTACGCTGCAGACTGGTCGCGCCACCTGAAAGCCGCCTATGACGCGTTCCCGAACAAGATCATCCGCGCTAGCGATTCGAACGCCATCGTGCTGCGCAAAGGCGTCGCGGATCTGTCTCGCCGTTTTCCCGTATACCCGATGCCGCTGCTCTCGTTCCGGGAGTATCTTATTCTCATACTCGACCGTGACATCCCGCTGCTGGATCCTTTTGACTACAACATCCAGCACGTCAGGAAGCTCTGCAGAGAGGTCAATGTGCTGCGTCATTTCCATGACTACATGAAGGGCGGCTTCCGTCCGTTCTTCCTCGAATCCTCTGACACCTACATGGAGAAGGTGATGGCCACGATTGCCAAAACCATGGAGGCGGATATTCCGTTCCTGGTCCCCCAGATAACGGAGAATCACTTGCGCCTCATGCATGCGGTCATCGGTTACCTGGGCACAGCTACGGTCCCCATTGTGCAAGTGAACTCACTTTGCATCGAGTGGGGGTTGAGCAAGGAGAAGCTCTACCAGTTGCTCGATGCCATGGAACGTGCACATCTGATCCGGATTATCCGCAAGCGAAACGATACCAAGGTGCATTCGGTCGGTGCGAAGATGCTTTTGAACGAACCGTCGGTTTACGAATTCCTGGGTGGCAACAGGGGCACGGCCCGTGAGGCCTATGTTGCAACGGCGTGCATGGAGTCAGGACACCATGTCTGGGCTGCGGGAAAAGAAGAAGACTACGACTTCCTGATCGACGAGCGGAAGGTCGAGGTCGGGGGCAGGAAAAAGGGGCGGAAGGATGCCGATCTTGTTGTCCGGGATAATATAGACCTGCCCTCTGGGCATGTTCTGCCTCTCTGGATGCTAGGGCTGGAATACTGAGCCCCGTCAGCCAGTAGCCAGTGCAACACTGGCTACTGGCTGGCGGGTTCAAGAATATTCCGTTGTTGTACAAAAATGGGGATTCAGGTAGTTTCCCGCTGCAAGGTTCAACATGCAGGATTCCGTCATGAAGCAGGACAATAACGTCAATTACGCGGTGGCAGAGCGCGATCTGAAGTACTATATCTTCGATTGGGACGATAATATCCTGCACATGCCGACCCGCATTCACCTCGAGCGCCGCACGCCCGAGGGCCAATGGGTACCGCATTCCGTTTCCACCGCCGTGTTCAGCGTCATTCGTTCCGACACCCAGAACTACCGGCCGCCGCAAGGCTCCTGGGAAAACGCATTCCGCGATTTCCGCGATATTGACGTGGACAACGAGAATATTTTCCTGCGCGATACCCGGACCGCCGTGGACCGCGTGGTTTCTGGCGAGGCGAAAGCCGGGCCCAGTTTCGAGAAATTCCGGAAAACACTGGTGGAAGGCAGGCTTTTCGCGATCGTCACCGCCCGCGGACACGGCGCGCCGATTATCCGGAACGCCGTAGAATACTTCATCCGCACGGTCCTCACGCCAGAAGAAAAACTACTGATGCTCAGCAACTTGCGCGGATATATAGCCTGCTTCGATCCACAGCGACCCGCAGGCGCGGACGAGGACGTACTCCGCTACTACCTCGACCACAACAAGTATCATGGCGTGATGTCTCCCGAGTTCCGGACCCGGATGGGGCAGCCTCCCGGGGCATCGCCGAATACGGAATCGGGTAAACAGTTCGCCATCAAGGATTTTGTCGAGCACGTCATCCAGATTGCCCGTAACCGGGGCCTTGACAAACCGATCAGCGTCGGATTCTCGGACGATGATGAGGGAAACGTGATTGCCGTTGAGGATTATGTCAGAAACGCCCTCTCCCTGGAATTCCCGGCCATAAAATTCGTGGTCTATTACACAGCCGATCCGGAAACGCCATCGGGGCGCAAGGTGGTGGTCCGCGGGCAGCTCAGCCTGAATCTGTAGGCAGGGGTGGCTTAATCCAGCCTCACCCCGGATTGCGCGCGCCCTTGACGTTGAAAACGGCGCACCAGACGACCGTGAGCGGCTGCTCGCCGGACATCGGCCCGACGGGCTGCGGCACCACATCGTAAACCTGCATATTCATCATGAACATCTC
>CAZGBW010000019.1:0-15893 GCA_964523995.1 uncultured Victivallales bacterium
CCGTTCTAGCATGATCCCACATTTGCACGGCCTGTCGCGCCGGAGATTGGCTTCGGCGGTGATCATGGCCACAAGGAGGGGAACAGTATGAACGGTCGGATAGCACTGGCAGTGGCGGCATGCGCGAGTCTTCTTGCAGGGGCGGCACAGGGAGACAATGGAGGGTTGGCCATCGAGGCGGGCTCGGCCATGCTCTTCGGGAAGTTCACCTACGAGGATGCGACGGTTGATATTTCCGAGGAGTTCTTCAATCCGCGTATTTCGGCGGAATACATATTCCCGAATAGCGCCGTCAGCATCGGCCTGCTCTATGCCATGACGGAGAACACCTACACGCTCGAGTTCGACGACGGGGAGAAGATCCTGGACGGCTCGCTGGATATCGAACGCACGGATCTCATTCCCTTCCTGCGCCTCGGCTCCATCAACGGCACCAACCTGCGACTGGGCTACCGCATGTTCAACTACAAGCTCAGCAACGGGGAGCTCGACGAGACGCGGGGCGGAAGTCTCACGCGCATGATCCGGGAAGGCGAGGCGGAAGGTGATCTTTCCGCGGGTATCGATGCCGAATTCAATCTGGTGTTCGGAAGCACCTTCAAGGCCGGACTGATGATCGGCGGGACCTACTTCATGGACGCCGAATACGACTGGACATACAGGGACTCGCTCAATGGCGGGACTGTCGAGAGCGGATCCGCCACCCTCGACGCGGTATCCCTGCGCCTGGCGCCGGAAATGTCGTATGAGATCGCCACCGACCTGCGGCTCTTCATCAACTACACCGTGGCGGCAACCGCCTGGATCGGCAACAAGGATGACGAAGAAGAGGAGTATGCCGGCTACGATGTGGTTTCCGCCCTGACGGCCGGACTGCGCTACAACTTCGGGCTCTGAACCGAACCTGCCTGAACGGCAGGACCGCCCTCGCACCGCCTGAACCGCGGGAGGGCGGTCCTTCGAGGCAATGGCAATCCGCCGGATGGCGTTTCCCGTCCGGAGGCGGGGCCCTCCCGGCTAGGCCTTATCTAGGTAGCGCGCCGTGATCGGGGCGTAGGTGTCAATCCGCCGGTCGCGCAGGAACGGCCACTGTGTCCGGTACCGGTCTGAAAGCCCCAGGTCCAGCTCCTCGACATGCACGGCCTCCTCATCGTGCGGCGCGCTGTACAGCAGGGAGCCAAAGGGGTTGCACACGAAAGAGGCCCCCCAGAAGCGCTGTCCGCCTTCGGTGCCGGTACGGTTGACCGCCGCCACGTGCACGCCGTTGGCAATCGCGTGGGCGCGCTGGATCGTCTGCCAGGCCTCGAACTGTTCGCGATTGGCCCGTTCCGGCGCGGTGACGTCCCACCCGATCGCGGTCGGATAAAACAGGATCTGCGCTCCCATCAGGCTGGTGATGCGCGCCGCCTCGGGATACCACTGGTCCCAGCAGATCAGCACGCCGATCCGCGCATAGCGCGTGTTGAATACGCGATAACCCGTGTCACCCGGTGTGAAATAGAACTTCTCGTAATAGCCGGGATCATCGGGAATATGCGATTTACGGTAAATGCCTGCCACCTGCCCGTCGGCATCGATCACCGCCGCCGTGTTGTGATATAGACCCTCCGCGCGCTTCTCGAACAGGGGGGCCACAATCACCACCTGAAGCCGGGCAGCAACCTCCTGGAGCGCCTCGGTATCCGGCCCCGGCACCGGCGCGGCCAGCGCGAAGTTCGCCGGATCCTCCGTGTCGCAGAAATAGCGGGAGAGGAAAAGCTCCGGCAGGCAGATCACCTGGGCACCGTCCGCCGCCAGCTTGTCAATACGCGCCAGCGCCGTCTGCCGGTTCGCCACCCGGTCCCCCGCGCAACGCATCTGCACCAGGCCGATCCTGACCTTATCCGTTCCGCTCATGATGTCCTTTCCCAAAAGAACTCCGGATGCTCAGCGCATCTGGACCCCCATTTCAAAAATCGGCATCAGCATCGAAAACACGATGAACCCGACGACGGTCCCGACCACCAGCAGCAGCACAGGCTCGAGCAGCGACACCGCCATCCGGCTCTGGCGCTTGATGCACCCCTCGTAATACTGCGCCACCTCGTTGAGGGCTTCATCAATCCGCCCGGTCTCCTCCCCGACCGCCAGCATGTTGCCGACAAAGGACGGGAACAGCGCCGACTCCTTGATCCCCGCCGATAGCGCCATCCCCTGCTTGACCGTCCGCTGCCGCACCGCCTCAACCTCCCGGCGCAAGACCGCATTGTTCATGGCCAGCCCGCTCAGTTGCAGGACCTTGTCAATCGCGATACCGGCATCAATCAGCAGCGCGAAGACCCGCGCGAACCTCGCCAGCTCCACATCCCGCAGGAACCGCCCTAGCAACGGCAGCCGCAGCTTCAGGGAGTCCACGAGCAGGCGTCCCCGGTCCATCGCCGCCAGCCGCTGGAGCACCACCAGCACCAGCCCCGCGCCCAGGACCAGCCAGTACCAGTAGGCGGAAAAGAAGCCGCTCACGCCCAGCAGGATTCGCGTGGGCAATGGCAGCCGGTCATACTGCGAGAAAAGCGACATGACCCGCGGCATGAAAAACGTCAGCAGGACAAACACCGTCACCACGCCGGTCACCGCCACCAGGGCCGGATACGCCATGGCTGCCTGCACCTGGCGACGGCTTTCGTCCTCCTGCTCGCGTGCATCGGCCAGCCGGTAAAGCATCGTATCCAGGACTCCGCCCGTCTCCCCGGAGGCGATCATGTTGATATAGAGATCCGGGAAAAGCAGGGGGTAGCGGCGCATGGCCTCGGACAGCATCGCCCCGTCGCGGATCGCGTTCTCCAGATCCTCCACCACGACCTGCAGCCGGCCATTCTCGGTCTGCTCGCGGATACTGTGCAGGGCGCGCAGGATCGGCACCCCCGCGCGGGTCATGCTGGCAAGCTGCCGCGTGAAGACGGTCACGTCCCCGCGCCGGATGCCGCGGCTGCCCGGCCGCCGCCCGGCCGCATCGCGCGGGCGCCGCCCGACGGCCTGCACCCAGACCGGGATCATCCCCAGCGCCTCGATGCTGGCCAGCGCCGCCGCCTTCGATTCCGCGACCAGTTCCCGCTCCACGGTCTTTCCGGGCCCTTCTTTTGCTTTATAGCGGTATCTCGGCATTTCTCCCCTCCTGCGTGCGCTCCCCAGACTACTAGGACCGGCCCGCCACCGCAAACGTTTTGTCTGCACCGCTCGCTGTCGCGACACCAAGTCGGTTTCATGAAAATAATATTGACTGCCGGTCGGTGCGGTGTGTCTAATGGTGGCGTCATGAATAACGGGCATGAATCGGATTCTGATTCTGTAGCCGTTGACTCGACTATTCGAGCGTTACGGAATCGTGCGCATCGTTCAAAGGGTACCCTCGCAAACCGGATCCCGGCGCGACGGGGAGCGGCTGGCGCATTATCCGGACTGATGACACGGTTCTTGCGTGGAACGGGGATCGCGGTTCTCGGCGGGGGTGCGGTTCTGGCGGCGGTGGGCACTATCGCGGCCGAGGAAAACGCATTCCAGGACTGGCGCCGGCGAGACCAGGAGGCGTTCCGCGAATTCCGCGATAACCGCAAGCCGACGCCCCCCGCGCGGCCCGGCGAGGCGCGGCCCGCCCCGACGGATAACCCCAAGGTGTCAGCGGTGTCCGGCCTCCCCCCCCCTCCGCTGCCCGCAGGCTGGCCCCAGTACCAAGGCGACGCCGGGCGACGCGGCTGTTTCGGCACCATGCCGGCGTGGACGAACGCGCCGACCCGGCGCTGGCAGTGTCGCCTGCCGTCAAGCCCCGGCCTCGCGCTGGCCGCCGGCGCGGACGAACTCGTCCTCGGAGCGGGGGCGCGTGTCATCAGCCTCGACCCAAGCGATGGTGCTACCCGTTGGACATTCAGCCTGACGAAGCCGGTCCGCGCGGTACCGTTGCTGCATGGTGAAGACGTCTATGCCGTGACCTACGACCGGCAGCTCCTGCACCTGTCCCTGGCGAACGGCAGCATCCTGGGGCGCGTGACATTCGAGGCGCCGATCGAGGCGACACCCGTGGTGGCGGGCGATCTGCTCTGGGTCGCGACGCTGGACGGTACCCTGAATGCGCTGGCTCTGGCGGACCTGTCCGTGCGTTGTGCGACGAACCTCGGGGCCTCGGTGGCAGCGCCGCTCCTGCTGGCGGGAGACCTCCTTGTCGCCGCGGACCTGGCAGGCGACGTGCACGGACTCGATGCGCGCACGGGCCGGGGCATCTGGCGTACGAGCATCGGGAATGCCGTGATCGGCGCGCCGGTGGCCGACGGCGACGGTGTGCTGGTCGTGACCGAGCAGGGGCTCCTGGCGCGCCTGGCGCAGGCGGACGGCACCCGGAGCTGGTCGGTTGCGCTGGGCCTGCCGGTCGAAACGGCACCGGTCGTCGCCGGCGACATGGTGCTTATCGTCGGCCGCGAAGGGCTCGCGACGGCCCGCGACAAGGTCACCGGGGCGGAGCGCTGGCGCCAGACGCTTCCGGACCAATGCACGGCGACGGCGGTTGCCTGCGGCGAGCTCGTCCTCGTGCCGCTGTGGGACGGCACGGTGCGGGCGCTGGCCCTGGCGGATGGATCCGAGCGATTTCGAATGGCCGTGGACGGTGGCGTGGCGACGGCGCCGCTGGTCGTTGACGGGATCCTGTACGTCGCGACGTCGGAGGGGGCTTTTACGGCCTTTGGAACGCCATGATGCAAACGCGGTATTCAGCACCATTCCTGCGCGGCGCCCCCGGACGGTCGGTCTGGGCAGCGATGCTGCTGGCCACGGCCGCGGCGCGCGGCGCCACGGTGCCACCCCCGCCGGTCGACGAGGAGAACCCGATCCCCGGCCTGCGGATCACCGGCTCCGGACTCAACCAGTTCCTCGAGACCATGCGGGCGCGGGATTTCCGCGATACCAAGACACTCTATGCCGATGACGTGGTCAAGGTACTCGACGGCATCGATCCGAAGAAACCGCTCGACATCATGGGCGAACACCAGGAGGTCCGGAAGGCGGTCGTCAAGCTGTACCAGAAGGGCGGGTTCGAGACCGTCAAGGCCATGGCGAAGGAAGGGACCATCAAGGGGAGCGACGACGCCCCCCACTCGCAGGTGATCGCCGAAGTCCGGAATGCCATGGTGCACGAGACGCTGGCGGTCATGTCGGGGCTTTTCGGCGAGGTGCGCTTGAACGAATTCTCGACCGCGCCGAACGCACAAGCGGACATCGACCAGACATTTCATGTCTCCAAGGTCGTCGATCCGGTGACAGGCTTGGAGGTTCCCGCCAAGGATCCCCGGACGGGCGAGGTTCTGACCGGCGAGCTGCTCAAGAAACACTTCAACGAGACCTTCGAGAAGCTGTTCGGCATCCCTCCCGAGCGGATGGAATGCTCGAGCCACGCCGTTGAAGCCAGCATTCCCGATTGGCGCACGACCCCCATCGGTAGCGACGAGTTCGCGGTCCGGCTCAAGCGGGGAGCGGATCTCCTGATGAGCAACCCGGATGCCTATTTCCTCGAAGGTGCTTTCCGGCGGCAGGTCGATCGCCGATCCTACGAGTCGGACGTTCCCCTGTTCCGCATCTACAAGGCGACGCGGCGGCGTTCAACCGTGGCGCAGATCATCCGGGTGCGACCGGTCGTTGACCTTCAACGCGCGCATGCGCGAGTCGAAGTCTACAACAACGTGCCACCCGAGTGGCGCAAGGGATACGCGTTCGGCGCGGCGGTCGGCAACCTGCTGTTCTTCTCGCACCACAACCGCCCCGAGGAAGTCGCCGAGCGGGCCAAGTACCTGATGCGCAGCATGGAGGACGGCATGGGCTCGCTAGCCCTGGAGGAAGGCAAGCCCGGGGAGCTGTATTACAAACTGAAAGACCCTGTCAAGCAGCGGGCCATGCTGAAGAAAGTGTATCCGGACGCCGACGCCGCGAAGCTGGATTATCTTTTCAAGATGTACGAGACCGCCGGGGAAATCCGCGATAACCGCGCGGACATGGGCAACGCGGCCACCAGGAAGAGCGTGATGCGATGGGCGATGCTGGGATTCCTCAAGGAGAACAAGGGTCTCGCGACGCTGACGCAGGCCGAGGCCGAGCTCGGGAAACTCGACAGCGCGGCCCATGACAAGCTGGTGACCGATGCCGAGGGGTGGTTCCAGGACAAGAGCCGCGCCTTGATGGTGGAGAACATCACCCGCAGCGCGAGTGCGCGCATCGACGACTGGATCAAGCCCGGCGAGATCGATGTCGAGAAGCTCCCGAAAGAGTACCAGGAAGCCTTCAAGCAGGATCCCGAACGATTCAAGAAGAACCTGCAGGAGGCGGCCCGCATCGAGATCCTGTATGCGTTTGCCCATCTCGAGCCCGCAGTGGTGGAACGGATCGTCAACGCCGAACCCGACCCGGCACGGCGCGCCGAGATCGTGGCATTGCGCGACCTCGCCGAGCTCAAGCGCAGCCTGATCGGGGATCACTACCTCGGGTTCTTCGGAAACGCCAGGGCCCAGGCCCAGGCGATCGGCCGCATCCTGTCGCGCACGCATGGCGAATTCGCGGTGATCTGGCGCGATGGCGAATACACGGCGCCGGAGAAATACACGCGGATGAAGGACCTGGCGCTGGCGAAGCTGGGGTTCTACCGGCAGGGCGATATCGACCGGCTCGAAGCCGCCGCCAACAAGGCGCAAGGGTGGGACGTCCACAAGATCACCGGGCACGTCTTCAACCTGGGTAATCTCGATTCCGTGATCACGATCATCCGCGCGGGCCAGGAATCTAAATGGGACTGGAAAGCCGTCGGGTGGGCCGCCGGCTTCGAGGTGGTCTCCAATCTCAAGGGGGTCTCGCCGTTCCTGGCGGTCAAGGGCGCCCTGTGCGACGGCGAGTTCGAGGGCGCGGCCGTGCTCGTCGCGGGCTACTTCGTCCCCGCGGTCGGCCAGGTCTACATGGTCTACAACATCGCCAACGGCACGATCATGGTCGTCGACTTCGAGATTTCGCGGGGCATTGCCGACATGGTCTACCAGGGTTATACGCCCGCCGACACCAGCGGGTTCTGGGGTTTCATCCGCAGCCTCAACCCGGCAACCCCCATCACCGGACTGGCCAACGCGACGTCGATGAAGCAGGCCAGCACCATCCTGTACTTCGTGCCGGGCCAGACGTTCACCGAACAGCGGGTCAACATGTTCAGCCATTTCGATCCGCACATCATGGGTAACGTGAACACGGACGGGATGGATGAGGACGCGCTGTTCAAGACGCGCCAGCGTCTGGCGCCGGCCTACTTCCGAAAAGTCGTCAACCAGTACTGCGAGCAGAAGGGTGAGTTTGCCGATGTCTTCCTTCCGGGCGGAAGCCTGTTCGTCAAGTACCTCGCGCGGCCGGAGGTGCGCGAGGGGCTCATCGGCCGGTGCGTGACGGACTACCTTGCAGGCTGTGCAGGCCATGGAGCCGAGAATTTCCAGCGGGATGAACTGCCGAAGACGGAGAAGGATGCCGACGAGGCGGCCACGCTCATGGCACGATGCGTCGAGGGGCTGCAGAGCCTCGGCACGGCGGCGAGGTCGTACCTGCCGATCGCGTCGGGCATGCCGGATTTCCCCGAGCTCACCGATGCGGAGATCGACAGATGGAAGCCGTTTGTCGAGGTCGATCGCGCGAGCGCGCCGATCGTCAGGATCGTGAGGCCCGAGGGGATCATGTCGGCCGGAACGCTCTGGCAACTGAAAGGCGAGTGCTACGCGCCGCCAGGCCGCTTCTACCCGCCGTACGACTTCGCGTGGACCGTGCAGGGCCTGAGCGAGGCCAGGGAGTCCCAGGCGCCGCACGAGGGCCTCACGTTGTCCGAGGGGTGGACGCAAGAGCGGTCCGTGAAGGTCACGCTGATCGTGAAGGACGTCATGGGTACGGAAGTGGGCCGGACCGAGACGGTCATCGCGTTCGGCGAAACCCCCGCCGAGACGACCGGGCAGCTCGGTACTTTCAAGCTGATGCGCGTGGATGTAACGTATTACAGCGCGAAGGGAAAGCAGAGGGGACAGAACCTGGACCTGCGGGTCGAGTCCTTCTGGATCCCGATGTTCGTATCAACCGAGCGACCGGAGGCGACGGCCACCGCGGAGCTGATCGACCAGATCAAAGGCGATCTATACCTGGCGCACAACGATTTCAGCGGTTGGCGGAAACGGCTTGATGAGGGCTTTGACCCGGTGCGCGCCGGTTGGGTGCTGACGGCGCAGGAGGGTCCGTTCCCGACACCCTTCAAGCCTTCGGACGTGCCGAAGAAGAGCGTGGTGGACAAGCCGGGAGGAGGCCCGATATGGTGAGAGGGTTGGCATGGTCCATGGTCTTGCTGTCGGCAGGCCTGCTGTGGGGAGAATCGCCGCCCGGGGACGTGCCGTCGGCGAAGTCTGTGCTACTGCCGGCGGGCGAGTTGCCTGGCGGGGCATATCGCTATCCGTGGGACATGGGACCCAACGGCGCGATCAAGACCGAGGCCGAGTGGCATGAGAGAAACCGGCCTCCACATATCGGCGTGATCGGGAGCGCCCAGGCCATCCGCGGGATGTCCGATGAGGATTGGTCGGAGATGGTCGCCCAGCTCAAGAAGGTGGCAGCCGCGGGCGTGATGCCGCCGCCGGGCGCGGGCCCCCGTTTCCAGAATATCATGGTCGAAGCCGTGCTCAAGGACAGCGCGCGCGAGCGCGTGGCCGAGGCTTTGGAGCAGAGCGTGACCGGACTGGTGGACTCCGCGGTCATGCAGTACATCCGCGTGCAGGACCCCGCCGCGCTCCAGGCACCTCTTCAGCCGGGGCAGGTACCCAAGGCGGGAAGCGTGATCAAGCTCAACGTCGGGATCGAGATCTGGTCGCCGGCCGCCATGGGCAACCGGGTGGACGAACTCGATTTCTCGCCCGAGGAGGTCACGCTCCTGGTGCAGCGCAGCCGGGAGGTGTTCGAGAAGATCGCGCGCCTGGTCGCCGGTAAGGCCTGCGCCTCCCTCGAGGAGGATCTGGTGACAGCGAACCAGGCGACGCCGCTCAACCAGGCGCGCGTGGATGACATCCTGGCCAGATTGAATGAAGTGGCGACGGTGCGCATCGACGTGACGGGGCGGCCGCTGGGCCTGGCGGACAATGGCCATCTGCTGCTCATGCGCAGTGCGCGTACGCGGAGTCAACCGCAAGCCGCGCAGGGTGCCGCCCGCATCCGCCGCGGCCGGGCCGAGCTCACCATCGCGTTCGAAGTGGCGGATATATTTGCTGACGATTTCGAGAAGACGCTGATCGAGTGCCTCGACGCGTTCGTACCACGTTTGGCACCCTTCGATCTGTAGCGGCGGTAACCCCGCCTTTCCGGGGCCACCGTTAGTTTGCCCGTTCACCCGCCGCGTTGCGCCACCGCAAACGTTTTGTCTGTAATTGACATCCCCCCACGGTGCATGCTATAGTCATGACAAGGAATTCTGACCGAACAGACACGCGTATCGGGCGTGGGGTCTGGGAGTCACAGCCTTTTGTTTTCGGCATGTCAAGGGCCCCGACAACAGGATGTACCGGGATGTCTGCACACTGCATTACCCGCGCCGGCCGGTGCCTGCGCCGTGGAGCCGCCGTTGGCGCCATCTGCCTGTATGCAGGCGGCAGCGGAGCCCTGGAGATCGTGGCCCACCGCGGAGGCTATGCCCTTACCCCCGAAAACACCCTGGCTGCATTCCGCTCCTGCGCCGGCAATGCCGACGGTATCGAATTTGACGTTCACGCCACCGCCGACGGTCACCTGGTCGTCATCCACGACCCCACCGTCAACCGGACAACCGGCGGGAGCGGCTCGGTCAGTAATCTGACCCTTGCCCAGATCAAGACGCTCGATGCCGGGGCTAAGTTCTCGCCAGCCTTTGCCGGCGAGCCGATCCCCACACTAGCCGAGGCGCTCCGGACACTCCCGCCGGGTATTCGCCCCATTATTGACCGGAAAGCCGGTACCCCGGAAGCCTACGTAAACGTCATCCGGGCCGAAAACGCGGTACCCAATGTCATCCTGTCGGCCTTTGACTGGCCTTTCCTCGGGGCTGTCCATGCTCTGGAACCCGGTATTGCCCTGTCCGCCATCGGCAGCGGGACGCTTTCCTCGGGTTCACTCCTCTGGCTGCGGGAAAGGGGCATTTACAATGTCGCCTGGGAAAAGGCGTCCCTGACACCCGAACTGGCTGGCAGGATCCATTCGCAAGGCATGCGTGTCTTCGCCTATGCCCTGGACAGCCTCCAGGTTCGCGGGTTCCTGCACATCGGTGCCGACGGCATCATGGTCAACGATCCCCACCTGGCCAGAAGGCTGATCGAGGAGACTCCCCCCTCCAACGGGCAGATGGCGGAGGGCGTGCTCGCCTATTGGAAGCTCGACGACGGGCTCCGGGACGCCGCCGCACTCGAAACCAAGGATGTCGTCGAGAACATCAGCCGCGGCAGTGCAGGCGAAGCGGGTCTGGCACCGGCCTGGGCCTTCGGCGACCATGCCCGCATGGGCAGCGCCCTGCTCCTGGACGGCGTTCGGAATGGCGTCATGATCCCGGCCTCCCGGCAAACGGATATCGGGACGAATGCGGTGACCCTCTCCCTGTGGGTAAAACTGTCCGTCCTGCCTTCGTCGCTGAGCAACGCCTTCGCCGGCATCTACGATTCGGAAAGCGACGCCTACATCCTCTATCTCGACCGCCAGGCCCGCGAGCTGCGCTTCAAAGTCACGGACTCGGCACTCCGGTGCGCCCGGCCAGGCATTCCGGAATCCAGGCTCGGCACCGGTGTCTGGCACCATGTAGCCGGTGTCTACAATGGTTCCGCCAGCCCCTCTGCCGGACAGGCCATGATCTATCTGGACGGCCAGCTGGTTTCCGTGAAGACGGGCGCGGACACCTCCCCGTATCACACGCTCACCGGACCGGTGCGCCCGGGTCAGGTTGCCGCCATCGGGCGCAACGGCACCCAGGATGCCTACCCTTTCGCGGGAGCCGTGGACGACATCGCCATCTGGGGAAGGGCTCTTGACCCCGTGGAGATCAGGCGCATTCATGAAGCAGGGGCCAGGAGTATTCCACTGGAAACCCTGATCATGACGATCCAGATCCAGAAGACGGGTGCGGCCACCGATCCCGGCTATTTGGACTTGGATTTCAACGTCAGGCACGCCATTACCGCGGACCGGCAGTTCCTGCTGCTGAGCGCCCCCAGCCCTTCAGGCCCCTTCACCGAGCACCCATGCGAAATGATCATCAAGGACGCGGATATCCGCTGCCGGATCCCGGATGCCGCCACGCCAACCGCCACCCCCCGGTTCTTCCGGATCGCAAGCCCCTGAATCCCGCGGGAAAGCGTACCGCCCGGAAGTCCCCGTGTTTTTCGCCTGGGCCTAGCGCAGGACGCTCTGGTAGACCGCGGCGGTTTCCGCCGCGCAGCGTTGCCAGGAGAAAAGGCGCGAGCGCTCCAGGCCCATGGCCTTCATAGCGTCCCGGCGCACGGGGTCTGTCAGCAGCCGTCGCATGGCGGCCAGGAAGCCTGGCGCATCCAGGTCGCTGTAGCAGACCGCATCGCCACCCACTTCCGGAATGCTGCCCGACCGGGAGCAGATGACCGGACAGCCGAATGACATGGCCTCCAGCACCGGCAGCCCGAACCCCTCGTACTTGCTGGGGAACACCAGCGCGGTCGCCCGGCGGTAAAGCGCCGCAAGGGCATTATCACTCACGCGGCCAAGATAGGTCCATTCTTTCGGCGGTGCCCCTTCCCCCTCAACGCCTTCCCAGCGGGTGCCGGCAATATATAACGGCGGAAGCGGACCGCCCGTCTGTCCGGCCAATTGGTAAACCGCCTTCAGCAGGGCGAGATTCTTTCCGGGTTCCAGCGATCCGACGAACAGGAAAAACTCGGTAGGCAGCGGCGCAAGCTCCTGCTCACCACCAGGGCCCGTGCGCTCCGCAAGATCAGCGCCGTTGTAGACCACGGTTATCTTGCGGGAAGGAATCGACAGCAGGGACATGGCCTCGTCAGCCGTGAATTGGCTGACGCAGATTATTCGATGCATACTTGCCAGCTTCTTCAGGAACCGGCGGCTGGCGGCCCGCTGCCATGGGCGGAACTTTTCCGGATGACGCAATATGGCCAGGTCATGCAACGTGTGCACCCGCGCCATACCGACCGGGACCCGGAAGGCAAAATGCGAATTTGAATGAAGCAAATGGCATCCGGCGGATTTGATTTCCGCATAGGCTCTGGTCCGGCACCATATCAGCTCACGATAGGCTGTCCTCAGCGCACGGGCGGGCTGCCGGTAGCCGAAATTCTCCACGGGCCAGGCGAGCGGTATGATGGCAGGCGAATCATCTCCCAACAGACGGAAACCAGAAAGCAACCCTTGTGTATAACGCGCCGTCCCGGCCCGAGTTGTATAGAGACAACTGGTATCCAACGCCACACGCAGCGGTTCCGCTGGCGAACCGGCCGGTTCAGATCGGGGAGACGGCGGCATGCTCATCCTCTTTGTTTTCAAGCGTTCCGGAACGGTAAAGCCCTTCTGCAATGGCGCCGAGGAAACACAGGTAGGGGAAGGAGACGAAGACATCCCCGTAAACGAGGAAATATACCATGGTCTCCACCAGCAGCAGGACCAGCACGGCATAGTGGACCGGCGCAAATTCAGGATCAAGCCGGTGATCCCGCCAGAACCGGTAATGCCGGGCGCACAGCGAGAACAGAAACGCGCATCCCGCCAGCAGCCCTGGCAATCCAAGGCCGACCAGCAGGCTCAGGAACCCTTGATGATAGGCACTCTGCACCTTCGCCCACCAGATCGCATAATTCGCCCATAGACGCACGTCGCGCGCGCTCTCCAGCTCGATCGAGTAGGCGAACCCCTTGCCCAGCCATAGATACTTCGGGATCTCCGCAAGCGTATCCTTCCAGAGCAGGATCCGCCAGGTGATCGTCGAGCCGGCCTCCGTCATCACGTCGGAGGATGCGTTTGAAAACGGAATGATCGAGAGCATCCGCTGGATAGAGGACGGGAACACAAAAGCCAACTGGCCAAGGATGAAGAGAACCGATGACGCCAGGACGGCGGAAACCAGCAGGTACGCGATGCGCCTCCTGGACAGCAGGAACAGGTAGACCCAGATATAGAGCGTGACGTTCAACAGCACCATCCGGTGGCCGGAGAACCCGCCCAGCACCATGGCCAGGACCGGGAAGAACAGCTGCCTGGGCCTCAGCCGCCTGCCAAGCCTCCGTAGGAAAAAGGGGATCATGTAGATGTGCGAAACCTGCAGCATCATCGTGAACCGGACCATCCGGCCACTCTCCATCCGCTGCATGGCGGCACCGATCAGGCCGATCGGCTGAAGGACGTAATACAGGAATCCCGCAGCCCCCTTCGTGTAGACATACAGGATTTCGGCCAGCGCCGGCAGTGCCCCCGCCAGCACCATGCCAACCAGCGCCGTCCGCCACCGGCGAAGCGAAAGCCGGATGGTGTCCGCCACCAGGAAGATGCCCAGTCCCAGCAGGATTTCCACATAGCGTCCCCCGCCCCACAGGCCGCTGCCAAGCAGGCGGAATCCCGTCCCCCGGAACTTCATGGTGTAGGCGATAACCAGCCCGAAACAGATCGCGAAGAACACGGGCGCGGTGATATGGATCGAGCGCCTGCCGACCGCACAGGCTCCGAGCGCGGCCACGATATAGAGGAAAACAGCCGCATGATATAACTCCAACTGCCCCTCCATCATGGGAATGCGCAAGGTGCTATAGTACAGGAAACAAAGGATCACGAACAGCAGGTCCCGGCGCGCGAGGAGGAACAACACCAGCGGGATGAAGATCAGCGGCACCACCAGGGTGATCCGTCCCATGCCGGCGACGAAGACGTACAACAGCATGAAGACGCCCAGGACGATCAGTGTCTGCATTCTTGAAGTCATGGACTATCCTTCCTGTCAGTCCCTGCAAGTAGACGCGCCCAGAAGTCCCGGTAACCGGCAACCATCGCACCCGCCCGGAAATGCTGCTCAAAGCGGCGGCGTGCCGCAAGGCCCATTGCCATTCGACGCTGCGGATCCGTGACGAGGCACGCAAGCGCTGCAAGACCGGCCTGGGGTTCAGAGGGATTGAACAGGAAACCGGTCTCGCCGTCATTCACGATTTCCGGAGCACCACCAAACGCGGATGCCACGCAGGGTATGCCCGCCCGGGCCGCCTCGATCAGAACCGTTGGCAGCGAATCGAACTGTGTGGACGCATGCACCAGGATATCAATCGCATTGAAGATCGCTTCCGCAGCGACGCGCCCCCTCAGCACCACGCGCCCAGGAGGGCGGGACTGCAGGCGCGCCATGAGCGCGGGCGGACAAGAGGGCGGGCCGCCGAACAAATGCCACTGGATATCATTGCCAGGCAGGCACTGGTCAATCCAGTCCGCCACCAGCAGGACCCCCTTTGCCATCGTATTCATTCCCAGGAATCCAACGCGGACGGACGTATGGGGCTCGGTATCGCGGGGAACGTCGCGCACCCCGTTATGGATCACGGTCACCGGGGCACGGCACCCCGCCAGCGCATCCGCGACTGCCCGGCTGACTGCAACCAGGCCATCCAGCCGGTTTGACGACAAGCGCATGATCCGCCGTCTTGCGTTCCCATGGAACCGGGCGGTAGGGTGATCATGAAGCGTTCCCGAGGACGGGACCCCGAACCGGTGTTTCAGCCACCAGGCGAACTCGAAACCACGAGCCGACCAGGCATGGGCCAGGGAAATGCCATCCCCGTGGCGGAACGCCTTGCGCATGGCGATGGCATTCCCTAGCAGGGCATCCCTCCCGGCGGACAGCGGAACCGTCGCATGGCCAAGACGCCCGGCGCACTCAAGGACCCGCGACTCGCGCGGCGCCGCGATCCGTAGCGGCGCGCCGCCGCCGGGCCATGCACCCAGCAGTTCGCACAGCACGGTCTCCGCACCGTGTCCCTCGCCCTGCGTTGTTGAAAAAATAGTGATCATTGCACGGTATAGGGGATATTGACAACGGGGTCTGAAGCGTCAAAATCCTTCGTATTCCTTGTGATCAACTGGCATCCAAGAGAGCAGGCTGTGGCATAGATAATCGCGTCCGGCAGCCGGATGCGCTTATCCTGTCGAACACGAATGGCTTCTTCAGCGATGGACTCCCCCAATTCCTCAACGGAAAACAACCGAAGAAACTCACGGGTGGCCTTCATCTCCTCATCGCCTATTGCCCCGACGATAACTTCCATCCACGTAATACGGCTGATGACCGGCTCACTATACCTGGCAATGACATCCGCCGCGCCTGAAATACCGTTCAAGTAGTCAATCAGAATATTCGTATCAAATACCGCGCGCATGCGCTTTACCGGTCCCATTCCGCGCGAAGGCGCCGCTGGTATGCAACGCCATCCTGCCTGTGCTTCTTCCAGGCACCAAATCCGGGGCGCTCCGCAATATCGGGTTGTTTTTGAGCACGCAATAACTGCTCAATAGCTCGACGGATGAGTTCCGCGCGAGACACGGAGTGTTTTTTTTGAATCCGCCTCAATTCGGCAAGGTCTTTTTCGGGAATGTCAATAATCGCTCTCATGCGGGATCGTATATCATCATCTGATGCCGGAATGCAAGTTTGCTTCTTTACCGCCGGGCGCGTTCCGTTATGATAACCATCAAACATCAAGGAGCAAACGATCAACATCCAGCACCTACCCTATGATGCCGATGAGCGGCAGGACCACCAGTGGTACCATGAGCACTACTGGAAGGAACGCGCCTTGCGGTTGCTGCTGCACGAGGCCGCCGCTCCAAAGGGGATGTCGCTCCTGGAT
>CAZGBW010000020.1:0-15579 GCA_964523995.1 uncultured Victivallales bacterium
GTCAGTCATTCCGGCTCAGCTTCTGCGATATTGAGCATCAACGAGGGAGTTCAGGCGTGGATACCGAATTATTGAATGAACAGGTGCAGGTCGAGAGAAAGTGTTTTTCGTTCAGCCTGAGGGAGAATCCGCGGGGGCGTTTTCTTCGGATCACGGAGGATGTGGGCGGACGCAGAGACACCATTATTGTTCCGTCAACCGGACTGACGGCGGTTCGCGACATCCTCAATCTTGCAATCAGCGCCAATGAAAAGGCAGGCCCCTGCAATGTTGAGTTGAACTAGTGCGATCATCTATTCCAATACGTTTATCAAGGCGGATGCTTGTGTCCGCATGCATGGCGGCGATGCTGGTTTCCAGCGGCAGCCTGAAATCCGACGAATGGTCCCGCCCGGAGTTGGCGGCCGCTGGCGAGCCGTCGGACGAGGAACCGCCACCTGCCAGCGCCCTGCTGCTGGGCGTTGTTCGGCAGCTCCCCCCGCATCCGATCCGTGTCACCGGCGAATTGCTGGTCCGGCGTCGGCGCGGTGTTCCCGTCGCCGTTTACGGGTTCGAGTTGATCGCCCGCTGGGGTGCACAGACTCCGCAGTCGCAGTATACCATCCGCGACGCCTTCGGGCGGACCATCGAGCAACTCTCGCTCACGCACGGCGAAACACCGGTTTTCCAATACGCGGCCGGCGACCCGCTCGTCCCCGCCCCCCTGCACTCTTTGGCCAAGCCGGTGCAGGAAAGCGACATCACCTGGATGGACCTGACCCTCTCGTTCCTGTGGTGGACCGATGCCAGGTACGAATCCGAGGATTCTGTGCGTGGATTCGACTGCTATGTCATCCGAGTCAATGCGCCGCCGAATCAGTCAGGACCCTATCATAGCGTTCGCCTGTGGATCAGCAAGAACGCCGGTATGATGCTGCAGGCGGAAGGACTGGATGGCGATGGCCAACCGGTACGCCAGTTATGGGTGCGAAGCGTCCGCAAGCTTGACGAGTCCTGGATGATCAAGGATATGGAAATCCAGAAATATCCGGCCCTTCAACGCACCAAGTTGCACATAGCCGAGGTTGAATCCCTGGAGCCATGAATATTCCCCTGCTGACAATCGAGATCCTGAGCCTGCTGGCATTGCTTGCAATGTCCGCGTTCTTTTCCAGCGCGGAAACCTCTCTCTTTTCCCTGAACACCTTGCAGATCACTCGCATCCGGCAACGCAGTGCCAAGGCGGCGGCGCGCATCGAGGTGCTCCTGAGCAGCCCGACTCGCCTGTTATCCACTGTCCTGATCGGCAACACGGTGGTCAACATCTGCTCGGCTGCCCTCGGCTTCTCCATCCTCCAGGTCCTTGGCGTTCGTCACGCCGAAGCGATCGCCATCCCGGCGATGACCTTGATTCTGCTGCTCGCCGGCGAGGTCGTCCCGAAACGTCTGGCCATGCAGAATGCATCGCAGCTGGCCCCGCTCTATTCCGCGCCGCTATTAATCTGCATTCGCCTTCTCGCCCCCGCCCGCTTCCTGCTGGAACGTTTCTCCCGATTCTTCGAGCGGAGCCTGAAAGCGACGGCGCACTCCTCCCTCTCCGAGGACGAATTCCTGACCGTCATCGAGGTTGGTGAGGAGGAGGGCGTCCTGAACGAGGAGGAGCGGACCATGGTGGACGGGATCATCCGTCTCGAGGAAACGCATGCCAGCGATATCATGACTCCCCGCGTGGATCTGATCGGCATTGATCTTGCCGATCCGATCGAGAAGCAGATGACCGACATTCGCGCCTGCCGGTTCCATCTTCTGCCGCTCTACCGCGAGACCATGGATCGGATCGAGGGTTTCCTCGACGTGCCCCGCTTCCTGCTCGATGGCGGCACCGACATCACGGGGGCTGCATTCAAGCCGCATTTTGTCCCGGACAACGCGCCGCTGGATGCGCTGCTTGCCGATTTCCAGCGAGAGAACAGGCGCGTTGCCATCGTCTCGGATGAGTTTGGCGGCACCGCCGGTCTCATTACCCGCGGGGATATCCTTGAGCAGATCGCCGATGATGTGGACAATGAGTTCAGGGACCGCTCCGCCGATATCCAGAAGATCGGCAGCGACACATGGATCATCGCGGGCAGTGTCAGTCTCGAGGACCTGAACTACGAACTTGATCTGGGACTCGAGGCCGAAGGGGCCGATCGGATCGCCGGTTGGATCACCGCCCAGATGGAGCGTATCCCGAAAGTGGGCGAAACCACGGAAGCCCAAGGCTGCCGCGTCACCATCCAGCGCGTTCGCCGCCAGCGTATCCTGACCGTCCAACTTGAGAAACTGCCACCTCCCGAGCCGCCGCCTGAGGAGGTGCTGCCATGATCCTGGTGCACATTCTTATCATCACGGCCTGCATGGCGGCGAGCGCGTTCTTTGCAGGCATCGAAACCGGCATCGTTTCCATCCATCGGCTGCGACTGCGCCATTTCGTGCGCCAGGGGTCCAGAAGCGCACGGATCCTCGAAGCCTTCGTCAATAATTTCGACCGCCTGATCGGCACGACACTCGTCGGCACCAATATGAGCCTGGTTGTGATTTCCGTTTCTGCCGCCAGCATTGCCGACAACTTCGCCGTGCCGGGCGCAGAGGCCGCCTCCTCACTGATCACCTCCGTGCTGGTGATCATCTTCGGGGAATTCATTCCCAAGGCCTGGTTCCAGGCGCGCCCCATCGAGCGCAGCCAGCGCTTCGCCACCACGCTGCGCGCCGCCGAATGGTTATTCCGCCCTGTATCGTTCCCGATCATCGCGCTCGCCCGCGCGCTCACCCCTGGAAACCGGGACAAGACCTTCAGCCGCCCCGCCCCGTTTGTCACCCGCGACGATCTCAAGATCCTTGCCCGTGAAGGCGAGAAGGACGGGGTGCTCTCCCCCAAGGAACGCTACATGATTCACCGCGTGATCGAGCTGTCCACGACCAAAACCGCGAGCATCATGATTCCGCGCGATAAGATCACCGCTGTCTTCGACGACCTTCCCGTGCCGGAATTCTTCGCGCTGGCAAGACAGACCGGGCTGACCCGGTTCCCCTGCATCCACCGCCCGACCGGGGAATTCACCGGCATTGTGAATGTCTTCTATGTCCTCGCGGCCGGGGACAGTGCATTGCAGAAAACCGTGAACGCGTTCATCCGTCCGCCGCTGTTCATTCCTGCCGCGATGCCCGCGGATCGCGTCCTGCCGCAAATGCGGCGCGGTCGCCAGCCCATGTGCCTCGTGCGCGATGGCGACAACGTCGTGGGACTGGTTACCACGGAGGACATCCTCCGCATCATCGTGGGGAAACTGTGAGATCCCCGTCGCCGGACGAAGCCTCCGGATGCTGCCCCGCCTGCAATCGTTTCACAGGTCCGGTCCCTGTCTGCCCCTATTGCGATATCCCTATTCCCCTGCCTCCCGCATTACGGCTGATCAAGGCTACCGCCATCCTGCTGGCCAGTGCCGGACTGCTGGCACTCTGGCTGGCGGCGTCACGCCTGCAACCACCGCTCGTGCGGATCGCGGATATCTCCCCGGCCATGAATTACGCCCGCGTCCGCGTCGCCGGCCGCGTCGCCGGTGCACCGCGCAGCGGGCGAAATGACGGCAGCATCAACTTTACCGTGAATGATGGCAGCGGACGCCTCCGGATCTACGCCGATACCGCGCCATCCCCGGCGCCGGCCAGTGGCGACGGGGTCGCCGTAACTGGCAGCATCAAGATATCCGCGGGCCGCGATCCGATCCTTTTTGTCCACTCGCCCTCCCACATCACCGTGACGGGAGGGCAAACGGAGGGAGGGGCTCCGGAATGACGCCCGAGGTCCTCTGTGCTGGCGTGGCGGCCCTGGCCGGGGCCCTTTGCGCATCCCTCCCATCCTGTATTCCCGGCCTGCACGTCTATAATCTGCTCGGGGCACTGGTGCTTCTCCTGCAGGCAACCGGCATGTTCGTGCCTTCGCACCTGCTGATCCCGTTCACGACCGCCATGGTCACGTCCTTCGCCGTGCTCAACACCTTGCCATCCATCCTGCTCGCCGCCCCGGACGAAAGCGCGATGTTCACGGTGCTACCGGGGCAGAAGATGATGATGCGCGGCCGGGGATTCGACGCCGTCCTGATGACCGCGATCGGCAGTGCGGCTGGCCTGCTGCTGCTGGTCACCGTCTTTGCCGCCCTGGCACCGCGGGTATTGCCACGCGTGCAGTCCGTTGTCCGTCCGCATACGCACTGGATCCTCTGGTGCGTCATCGCCTTCATGCTGATGTCGGAATGGCCAAAGCCATCCCCTTCCGGCCAGGCGGGATGGCACCGATTCCTCCTGGCCTGGCGATCAACCGGCATGGGAATCCTGGTCTTCCTGCTGTCGGGGATGCTCGGTTTCATCCTGCTCTACCGTTCTCCACTGGAACCCGAAGCCGCCTTCCAGAACCTGATGCCCGCGTTTGTCGGTCTCTTCACCCTGCCGTGGCTACTGATGAATATCGTGACCCGCATTCAGCCACCCCCACAGCAGATGCCCGGCACGGGGGCCTTGATACCGGCGGAAATCGCGCTTCGGGGCATCGGTGCCGGTGCGCTCGGCGGGGGGTTCGCGGCCTTCTTCCCGGTGGTAACCGGCGGTGTTGGCGGTATGCTCTCCGGCCATGCCACTGCCCTGCGCGATGACCGGGCATTCCTCATCTCCCAGGGAGTTTCCAAACTGGTCTATTATGCTGGAGGACTCCTGCTGATGTTCACACCCGAACTCGGGCTCACGCGCGGCGGAGCAGCGGCGCTGATCGGGGGCATCGTGGAAAGCGACAGCCCAGGGGCATATCCGCTTGCACTGGCTGGCACCGCCATTGGCGGTGCCGTCGCCCTCGGACTGCTGTCGCCATTGACCCGGATGACCCTGGCGCTGGCAGCACGCTACCGCTATCGCCGGATATCCACCCTCGCGCTGCTGATCATCATCACCATCGTCGCCACGATCACCGGTATCCCCGGCATCGCCGTCATGCTCGTGTCCGCCGGAATCGGCATCCTGCCAGTTCTCTACGGAGCCCGACGCATGAACGCGCTCGGCGTCATCCTGCTGCCCATGGCTTGCAACATGTCCGGAGCGGGTCCCGCGATCGCCTCCGTCCTCCATCTGTTCTGACGATAACGGAAGCCATTTACGGAACTCCGGTCCAGTCATAAACAAGAACGCCTGCCGCTCCATCAAGGCGCGGCAGGCGTTCACGCAAACGGGTGCTTAGACGATATACGTGGAAGCCGCCGTCGAACCGCCACGCCCTGTCCAATTGGTGTGGAAGAACTCGCCACGCTTGCGGTCCACGCGCTCGTAGGTGTGCGCACCGAAATAATCCCGCTGCGCCTGCAGCAGATTCGCCGGCAGTCGCGCCGTCCGGTATCCGTCGTAGTAGGCCAGCGCCGCGCTGATCGCGGGCATCGGGATCCCCAGTTCCACCGAGGTTGAAACCACCCGGCGCCAGGACGCCTGCGCACTGGCAACCGCCTTGTTGAAGAACGGATCCAGCAGCAGGTTGGTCAGTCCGGGATTCGCGTCGAAGGCGTCCTTGATCTTGCCGAGGAATACCGAACGGATAATGCAGCCGCCGCGCCACATCAGCGCGATACCGCCGTAGTTCAGATTCCATCCATTGGTGGCGGCCGCCGCCCGCATGAGCTGGTAGCCCTGGGCATAGGACACGATCTTCGATGCATACAGGGCCTGCTCCAGATCCTTGACCAGCTGGGCAGCCTTGCCGGCGAATTTCGCCTTGGGGCCCTTCAATTTGCGCGAGGCCAGAACCCGCTCATCCTTGATCGCGGAAAGGCAGCGCGCAAACACGGCCTCGCCAATCAGTGTCAGCGGCATGCCCTCGTCGAGCGCCGCGATCGCCGTCCATTTACCGGTACCCTTCTGTCCGGCCGTATCCAGGATAAGGTCCACGACGGCCTTGCCTTCCTCGTCGCGATACCCCAGGATGTCGCGCGTGATCTCGATCAGATACGAGTCCAGCTTGCCGGAATTCCATTTGGAAAACGTCTTGTGCATCTCCTCGTTGGTAAGCCCGAGACCATCCTTCATCATCTGGTAGACTTCGCAGATCATCTGCATGTCCCCGTATTCGATACCGTTGTGCACCATTTTCACGAAATGGCCGGCACCGTTTTCGCCCACCCATTCGCAGCAGGGTTCGCCCGCATCGGTCTGCGCGGCGATCTTCTGGAATATCTTCTTCACGGATGGCCACGCTTTCGGCGATCCGCCAGGCATGATGGAAGGCCCCTTCAATGCGCCTTCCTCGCCTCCCGACACGCCGGTTCCGATATACAGCAGCCCCTTGCTTTCACAATAGGCCGTGCGCCGCGTGGTGTCCGGGAAATGCGAGTTGCCACCGTCAATGATGATGTCGCCCTTCTCCAGGAACGGGATCACCTGCTCGATGAAGTCGTCGACCGCCGCGCCCGCCTTGACCATCAACATCACTTTGCGGGGACGCTTCAGCGCCGCCGTGAGTTCCTGGATGCTGTGGCAGCCGATAATCTTCCTGCCTGCCGCGCGACCCTTGACAAAATCATCCACCTTGCTGGTTGTCCGGTTGTAGCAGGCCACCGTAAAGCCCTTGCTCTCCATGTTGAGAATCAGATTCTCGCCCATGACGGCCAGCCCCACCAGCCCCATATCCGCCTGTTGAACCGCCTTTTCCGCCTTCGCCTTCGCCATTGTCATTTCTCCTTTATTTTTTGTGATCTTGAACGAAATACTTCTCCCGCCGCCGCTGTCGATCGAGCCTAGACGCCGCTGTATGCCGAGAACCCGCCATCCACGGGAACCACCACACCGGTCACAAATCCGGCCGCTCGGTCCGAGACCAGCCAGAGCAGTGCCCCCAGCAGATCTCCGGGCTCGCCGTAATGTCCCATCGGCGTGTGCGACATGATTTTCTCGGACCGGGGCGTCGGTGTCCCGTCCGCATTCGTCAACAGGGAGCGGTTCTGGTCGGTCACAAAGAATCCAGGGGCAATCGCATTGACCCGGATTCCCGCCTTCGCCATGTGTACCGCCATCCACTGCGTGAAATTGCTGACCGCCGCCTTGGCCGCGCTGTAGGCCGGGATTTTCGTGAGCGGACGCAGTGCGTTCATGGACGATATATTGATCACCACGCCCGAGCGTGCCTGTGCCATGTGCCGCGTGAACGCCTGCGAGGGCAGCAGCGTCCCGAGGAAATTGAGCTTGAAGACAAACTCGATCCCGCTGGGATCCAGATCATAGAAGGTCACAAAGTCCCGATCGGTCTTGAGCAGATCATCCGGATTGAGATGCTCCATCGCCGTGGTGCCCTTGGGATGGTTACCGCCAGCGCCGTTGATGAGAATCGAAACCGGGCCAAACACCTTCTCGATTTCCGCGTTGGCGGCATCAAGACTTGCCTTCTCCAGCACATTGCAGCCCACGGCCATCGCCTTGCCACCGGCGGCGATGATTTCATTGGCCACCGCCTGTGCATTCTCAACCCGCAGGTCGGCCACGGCCACCGCCGCGCCGCACTCTGCCAGCGCCTTGGCCATCGTGCTGCATAGCACACCGCCGCCGCCCGTCACTACAGCCACTTTCCCCGCCAGATCCACCTTGAATGGTACCGCCATCTTGTTCTCTCCTTTCATTGTTCCCGTCTACGCAAACCGCTCCCGCACCGACCAGAGACCGATGGCCGGATTCCGGATAAAGAAAATTTCCTCCCCGTCCGGCATCGTATTGGGCCCGTCCTCGAGCACCGCCGGATCATAACGCTTCATCATTTCCGCAACTTCGGCGAAGGCAAAGCCGGCGCCCTCGATCTCCTCGCGCGTGAGATGCCCAGGCGCATAGGTGATGTTGAACCGGCCTTCCGACGAACCGTGGATCAGATGCGCGGCGGCACCCAGATTATCCTGAAGATCGCGATTCGCCTTCACCGCCGCCAGGGTCTTCTCCGTCCCGAAATATCCATACTTGCGGATGAGCATGTCAATCTGCCCGTCTTCCCCGAATTCCTTCACCCCCGGTGCCAGTATCAGAAGCTCGCCGCGGTCGGCCATCGCCATGCGTGTTCGGTAAACCGCCTTGTTGCCAAGCCAGGTGCTCTTGAACTCGGAGGGATCGAGATAGACCACGCACTTCTTCAGCGGCTGCGGCAGCATCTCGAAGTTCACCTCCAGCGAGAGCGCTGCCGCCCGGTTGAAAACCTCGATGGTATCACCGACGTACAACCCCCGCACCGCCATTCCGCCCTCCTCGCGGCGCCCGACGACGGTCTGCAGGTAAACGGTCGGCGGCAGAAGGTGCCCGAAATGGTCCGATCCGTAGTTGAACAGCTTGCGAACGGGCGTGTCAGCCCGTCCCATGATCCGTTCCATGCCGTATACCGCGCCAACAAAGTGACTGCGGTTGATCGCCAACGCGCCACCCGTGCCAACAAAGATATTCTTGTTGTAATTGGCCATGCCGATCACTTCATGCGGCACGACCTGGCCGATGGAGAGAATCAGGTCGTACCCCCCCTCGACCAGCATCCGGTTCACCTGAACCGGCCAGTCAAAATCGAGCTTCCCTTCCGTGATCTCGCGGACATACGCCGGCGGCACGCTTCCGAGCGTCACCACGTCATTTCGCCAGTCATGCGGCTTGAAAAGATCCGGGGGCATGGAGCCATACATCTCTTGGATCTGGGGCAGTGTCATCGGCGAATGCGTTCCCAGCGCCGGCAGAACCGCTGTCAAACGGGGTCCGTAGTATTCATACACCAGCTGTGTCAGAAGCCCGGCCTGTGAATGGAACCGCGTGAAATCAGGCGGAATCGCCAGTACGTTCTGACGCGGGCCGAGGGCATCCAGTGCCGCAAACAAACCGCGCTTCAAATCTGTCGCCGTCAAGACTTCCTTGGCGGAACCTCTTTCATAGTATATCATCTTGCATGCCTGCCTTCGGTTATTAATGAAACGGAATGCCGCATGCTATGAAATGTTGCGCAACATTACAAGGGTTTTTACGCCTGCCAGCCATTCTTGGCGCAATCCTTCCTGTGCTTTGGATGTCACTGAATGCGCCGGTGCTGTTCGGCAGCCAGCACGGTGGTGTCCGCTTTTCCCTGGCGACCCTGTTCTCGCTCCTGATCCTGCTTCGTCCGAAGCCGGAGATCGAAAACGAGGCCGGGCTTCCGAGGCGTCCCAGGCCTGCATGGACCGTGGGGATCGCCCTCGCGGGCACGGCATCGGTCGTTCTCGGCTTGATCATTCCCATCCGCCTGCTGGAGTGGATCGGTATCCTGCTGCTCACTTACACCTGCTTCGCCGTTGCCTTGCCGACCGCCTATGTCCGTGACCTGCCCCTTGCGATGCTGGTGCTCTTCTGGGCAAATCCATTGCCAAATTCCCTTTTCACCCTGCTGCAGACCGTGATGCAAACCGCCTCCGTGTATGGCGCGGAATGCGTCTTGCATCTTGCCAATACCCGCGTCTGGGCCGATGGCATGATCCTGCGCACCGGCACCCGCCTGTTCGAGGTGCCGGAATGGTGCAGCGGAATGCGAACCGCCACAACCGTCTTTATTCTATCCCTCGCCATCGGAATCCTGCGGCGGCTGCGTTCGCAGGAGATCCTGCTTTTCATCGCCTGGTCACTCGTGCACGCGCTGCTCCTGAATGTCCTGCGGATCAGCGCCATGATTTACTTCACCCCCTGGATGCAGGGGAACTCCAGCCTGGATTTCCTGCATGATACCGCCGGGTTGATTGTCATTGCCGGGGTGTTTCTGGTCTTTATCGAGCTGCTCATCCTGGAGCACACCAAGCACCGTCGGCAACAGAAACGCGATATGCTGCAAGCCGCCCGGCGCGGAGCGCTCAGTGAATACCCGCCATTCTGGCACCGTTTCCTGCGCCGCCGACGCACGGCCATCATTGCCATCGTGCTGGTTTCCGTCACCGGCATGACCCTCTGGCGCCTTCGCCCCATTCACCGCACGCGGCTGCTGAAGGATGTCGCCACGATGATGCGCGACAGCGGCGACCCCGCGAACGCCCACCGGCTGGCGCTCCTCATCGCCAGCAAGGTCCCGGAGGATCTGGACTGGCGGTTCACCACCACGCGCATGGACCTGCTCGCCGGCCATCCGCAACGCGTGCTTGAGGATCTCGAGCGGCTTACGGACCTCCCGCCCTCGCTTCAGCTCCAGCGCCTTGTGCTACAGGCCTACGCGCTGCTCCACCTCGGACGCTTGGACGAGGCGAGGATCATCGCGGATGCACTGCCTGGAAGCGTCCGCCGCACCGATCCCCGCCTCGCCATGATTCTTGCGGAAATGGCCCTGAGCCGTGACGATGCCGCCGCGGTGGCCAGCCATATCACGGTGGCCAGCGGCTTGGCCGATCACCAGAGCCGCATCCGCAGCCTCTACCCCTATCTACGGATGCATCACCAGTGGGCCGCGATGGCCGCCACGGATGCTCCTGTTCCTTATCTGGACCCCCTCCAGGCCTTTTCCATTCTGGAAGCGCAGATGAACCTCGACAACACCCCGCGTGTGGCGGCGCTCACCCTGGAGGCCCTGTCCCGCTGGCCGGACGACTCGCGGCTGCTCGAACCGCTTTACTTCATGGCCATCCGGGATCGTGGAGACTGGGAGTCCCGCTTTGGCACCCATTTGCTGCGGATACTGCCGTCCATCCCGTCCCCGGTGATCATCTACAAACTGTTCGACAAGTGCTTCCGGCTTGCCCGTCCTGATCTGGCATGGACGCTTTACCACCGTATCGTGCAGATTGACCCGGAACACCCCCTGCTCCTCATGGCGGCGGTTGAGTACGGTCACCGCTGGTTCGTGTTCCGTCGCCACCATATCGGCATGCCCGCCGATAGCGTCACCGGGACGATTGATCTGAAACCCAATTACCGGCTTGGAACGATCCTGCCCGATTGGGAGCCTTACACCCGACGGATTCCTCTCGGCATGGAGCTTTCAACCCGCGATACCGTTCCCGTTCGAAAAGCATTCCTGCACAAGGCCATCGGGATCTTTTCCGAGCGGGACCGCCAGCATTCCCTTACGACCGATCTCCAGTATATATACGCGCACGCCCTGGAAATCAGCGGGCGACTCGACCTTGCCCGCGCTCTGCTCGATACCGTGGTGGAACGAGAACCAGGGGAATCCGCGAGCGTCCGTGAACTCTACTCGGAAATGCTTGAGCGCAAGGGGGCCTGGATGCAAGTCTACGAGACCCTCCGGAATCTCCTGCTTGCCGACGCGCCGACGGACGCGCAGTCCCCGGCCTCGGCCTGGCCTCCGGTTCCTGTCGCCCGGAGGGCAGACCGCGGCCGCTTAAACCTCGCCCCCCTGTTGCGGCTGGTCAACGCCCAGCTTGAATTGCGGCTTCCCCTTGCCGCCGAGTTCACCGTACGGGAGACCCTGCGGCTTTACCCGTATGCACCGGATGCCCACGCTCTTATGGCCCGGGTCCTCATGCTGAACGGCGATGACGAGGACGCACTGCATCTTCTGGAGAAGCCCCGTGTCCGCCCACGGCGCGAGCTGGATGCCCTCGAAGCCGAAGCCCTTTTTGCAACACAGCGGTTCAACGAGCTCGACGCATTTTGCCGAAGTCGCCTTCTGCCGCAACCTCGGATTCCATCCGGCACGGTTCAAGACGGCTCGCTACCCCCCGCCGAGGACTGCCTGCGACGCCACCCGTCCTGCATCCCCTCCGAGCCGGACCTCACCGCGACAGCCGCCGCGCTCCGGGAGCATCTGGAGAGTGCCGGCGAGGGGTTGCGTCCGCTTCTCACCCTCTGGCTCGACGCCTGGGAAAACCGCTGCGAAGGCGACCGTGCCAACCCATCCCTCTGGATGGAAACGGGACGTGACCGTTTGGAGCAAGCCACCGCCCTCAGCCAGCTCACCCTTCTGCTCTGCCGGGAGAACCGGTTTGCCGATGCCCTGCCCGCCGCCCGGCTTGCCGTCGCGGCCCTGCCCGATTCCGCGCTTCTCTGGCAACTGCTGATCGGACTGGAGGGCGGCAGCCCGGAGACCATCGCGCTCGCCCGTCGTTTCCGGCCCGACGATACCGACCTCTGGCTTGCCGACCTTGTCACTCGAACGCAGCCCGGAGGGAGCCGGCCCACATCGGATGATGACCGGCAGCGCATCCGCGACAACATCCGCCCCTTGCTTGACGAAGCCCTCCGCCCCGGCAGCAGCATGCACACCGCCGGTCTCGCCCGGGCTGCCGACTTTCTCCAGCGAAACGGCCTGTATGCCGAATCCAAACAACTGGCCGCTGTTCTTGTTGAAAACGCCCGCGGCCTGCTCCCCGCCTATATCATCACGGCCAGGAATGCCCTTCAAGCACGGGACCACAAGCGCGCCATGGCCTCCACCACCCTGGCCATCAACGCCTCGATCACCCCCCTGCCCTCCTTGTTTGAAAACCTTGTGATTTTGAAGTACGCCAACGACGAAATGGATGCCGATTCCGAAATGGTCAATGCCTTGCGCGATCTTCGCCATAGCGATCCCCGTCATCCGCTTTGGCCGCAAATGCTCGGTTATATCCGGTTCCGGCGTGGCGGCAAGGAAATCCTGGATGCCCAGTTCGAGATGAACACCGCCATCGCTAGCGGTGCCACCAACCTGACTCCGTATCTCATTGCCGCCGAAGTATCCCGGCTGCTGCGCAATGATGATCAAGCCGTTCGCACGCTCCGCCGCGCGCTCGAAATCCACCCCGGCAATCTCGTGGTGCTCAACAACCTGGCCTACACCCTCGTCCAGGGGGGGACGAACAGGACGGAGGCGCTTTTGCTGCTTCCCGAACTCATTCCCGCCGCCACGAAGGATCCGCGTGTCCGCGACACTGTGGCTCTCGTGTATCTCCGCAACGGTAACGTCGAGCGTGCCCGCGAAACCATCACACGCAACCTGCAGAACGCCACTCCGGGGGCGGCCCTTTGGTTCCGCTGCCAGATGCATCTGGCCGAGATCGCCTGGAGGCAGGGCAACGAGCAGACCGCGATCAGCATGCTCGAGCAGATCCTGAAAAGCTCCAGAAGTATCCCGGATGATGACATCCTGGCCGCCAACACCCTCTTATCCCGCATAACCACCGAAACGCCATCCACGAACGCCGCCGTGACCATTACACCCTAACCGGATCAACACCCCTGATCGGAAGCCAATCGCTATGTCAACCACACCCCTGTCCCCTTATGCCACCCCCGTCCATGTATTAATCAAGCCCGCCGGACCGGACTGCAATCTGCGCTGCAAATACTGTTTTTACCTCGAAAAACACGCTCTCTTTGCTAAAAAGGGACCCTGCCGCATGCCGGACATCGTCCTGGAACAGTGCATTCGCTCCTACATCGCCTCCCAGCCCACTCGTGAGGTCGAATTCGCTTGGCAGGGGGGCGAACCCACCCTGCTGGGCGTTGCGTTTTTCCGGCGGGCATTGGAATTGCAGGCAAAGTACGGGGAAGGCCGGATCATCTCGAACTCGATCCAGACGAACGGAACGCTGCTCGACAACGCATGGTGTGAATTCCTGGCCAAGGAACGATTTCTTGTCGGCATCAGCATTGACGGTCCCGAACCGGTCCATAATCGCTATCGCCTGTATGCCGACGGCAAAGGCTCCTTCGATAAGGTGATGAAAGCGGTGCAATGCATGAAAAAGCATGGCGTCGAGTTCAATGTGCTAACCTGTGTGACCCGCGAGAGCGCCACCGAAGGCCGGAAAATCTATCGGTTCCTCCGCGATGCTGGTTTCCAGTTCATGCAGTTTATCCCGATTGTGGAGCGGCAGCCCGACCAGACCGCCGGGGAAATCGGGCTATCCCTGGCGTCCCCCCCCGATATCGCCAGTCGTGAGCCATCCACCCGCGTGATGCCCTTCGCCGTGGAGTCCGCAGCGTTCGGGCAATTCCTGGTGGATGTGTTTGACGAATGGATCAAGCGCGATGTCGGCAAGTTCTTCGTGAATCATTTCGATGTCGCGTTAGGTGCCTGGACTGGTGCTCCCCCCTCGCTCTGCGTGAACTCGAGGATCTGCGGTTTGGCGCTGGCCATTGAACACGACGGCAGTGTCTACGCCTGCGATCACTTCGTCTATCCGGATTTCCTGCGCGGCAACCTGATGACCGATGATCTTGGTCGCCTCCTTGGCTGCATGCCGCAGCGGGCCTTCGGCATGCAGAAAGCCATTGCGCTGACCGACGAGTGCAAGCAATGCAGGCACCTCAAGGCCTGTAACGGCGGCTGCCTGAAACACCGTTTCGACAAATCCACCAGCGGACAGCCAGGCCACAATTACCTATGTGCGGGATACATGCGGTTTTATGACCACATTGCCCCCTACATGGAGGAAATGGCCCGACTGCTGAGCGAGAAGCGCCCGCCGGCGGATATCATGAGGACACTGCCGAACCGGGTCAAAGAGAGACGGTGATCCCTGAAATCAGGGTCAGGTCATTCTTCTCCAGATCCGCCCCCGGCGTGCTGTCGTACTTGTCCCGCAGCACCACGCGCAGACTCATCCGCGTGTTGAGGGCCGCCTCCGCACCCAGTTCGGCTTCCAGAAGATAGTCGCCAAAGTCATCCGCCTTCGGCAGGTACTCGGCCGATTGCCAGAGCTTGGCCGTTTCGCTGATCGCGTGCTCGAAGCGCTCCGCGAATTTCAACGCCAGGTAATCATCGGAGACCCCGGCCACTTTCTCCCACACGTAGGTCGGGCTGATGTCGAAGGAAAGGGAATTCCGGCTGCTCTTGACCAGATAGAAACCAAGACCGGGACCGAAGGTTGCACGGTAGTCAATCTCCGCAATGTCGTCGCTCAGGACCGATCCATCGAGAGAGGCGTACGTTTTCGGGCTGATGGTCTTGCGTGCATTGGCGAAAGCACGGGCGTTATCAACCGTCTTATCCTTCTCTTCATCAATGGTGCTCTCGCCGTAGTTCGCCTCGATACCGGCACGAACCGACCCGAGTCCATTCTTCTCGCCCTCGGTCGAGATCGCTGCATTGCCCTGCAGCGTTTCACTGTTACCGTCTGTCATCGTGACACCCGCACTCAAGCTGCTCTTGAATCCGTCCGGCTTCTTGTCCTGCGCCACGGCACCCAGAACCATCGTGCATGCGCACACACCCGCGATAAATACGTTCTTCATTTGTGTAGCTCCCTTATTCTTTGCTTTTTTGAATCTCTTCAGGATTTCTTCGCCATGCTCTCCGTCCGGCGACGCAATCCGTTCAGTACCTTCACAAGAAGGAACACCGACCAGGCGACGATCAGGAAATCAACAATGGTCTGAATACACTTGCCGTAATTCAGCGTGACCGCCGCCGTCTCACCGACCGCCGCCTTCAGCGTGATTACCAAATCGGAGAAATTGACGCCCCCCAGCAAAACACCGATCGGCGGCATGATCACGTCGTTGACCAGCGAGGTGACAATCTTTCCAAACGCACCGCCGATGATGATACCGACGGCCATATCCACAACATTGCCCTTCACGGCAAATTCCTTGAATTCATTGATCACGCTCATA
>CAZGBW010000021.1:0-11475 GCA_964523995.1 uncultured Victivallales bacterium
AAGCGCACATTTTCAAACCGGCCAAAACATGACATTTTCGCAGCGGCGTCCGCACATATTACCCAACTCCGGATGAATCACATCGTCATGCTTGAATATGCGATTGTATCGCAGGTACGTGAAGAGTTTGTTCGGAATCAATGTGCTTTGCTTGAGATCACCGATTTCGGAGTCGAGCGCATCGCCGACAAGACAACGCCCCCAGAGACGGCAGAGCAGATCCTCGTGAGCGGTTACGGAATCGATCAGCAGGTTGAAGGAGAATTTGACTTGATCGAGCAGATGCATCTGCTCGACGCCCATCGGCATGGGATACTTGCGCGCCATGCCGGTCCCGACCGAGACCATCAACAGGTGGTCCGCACCCGTGGGGAAGCCGATCCGGTATTCGGGCAGGGTGGCAAAAAGGAAGGCGATCAACGCCGGATTGTTGTAAGGCGACACCGCCCCGTCGATGAAGTGGAACTGCTGAGGGCCAAGGTCAAGCTTCTCCGGCTGGAAATAGGTCGGGGCGGCGGTACTGGCGCGCACGATCTGCCAGAGCGGAATGTTGAGATTGCAGTCAGGCAGCGAGCGGTCATTGTACATCGCGGCGGGATTGTTGCAGATCGGCCAGGACGAGCCGGTGGACGCATTGCGCATCACCACCATAAGCAGGGTTTTCAGGCGGGAGGTGCCCAGCGTTGCGGGCGAACCATCCGCCTCGACCAGGGTCTCGCGGAGGAAAGTATCCATCCGGTCGTTGCGAAAGCGGCTCATATGGCGTCGGTGCCAGACATTCGGAGCGAAGAAATCGGATGCCCGTTCGCGGAAGATCGTGGCGATCTGTTGCACGTTCATCCCCCAGGATAGGGCAGTGGCGATGATCGCTCCAGTGCTGGTGCCCGCGATCAGGTCGAAGTATTCGTGCAGGGCGACCCCATGCCGCCGCCGGACTCCGGCCTCGATCTCCCGAAGGATCTCCAAGGCCAGCACGCCGCGAATCCCGCCGCCGTCAATTGCCAGTATCCGTTTCATAACCTATACCCCAGCGGGTTCATAGCCCCCGCTGTACTCCACCCAGTACAGCAGGCGCTACGAGCCTGCTGCGCCCGGCTAACCACGCCCGCACCGCACCAACACCCCACAAACCCCAGCGGGTTCATAGCCCCCGCTGTACTTTCCCGTCCGAGCAGGCGGCTGGCTATTGGGTGTTGTCATTCTTCTGCATCTTCAATTCTTTGCACGGCCGCAAGCGGAGAGATGATTTTCAACCGTGCATCGGCGAGGTAGAATTCGAGAAACTTGTAAAACGGCTCTTCGGTGATAAACCGCATCCAGAGGGTTTCGGCGAGGATGTAGTCGCCGTCCACTTCGGCCATCAGGGCGCGGATGGCCAACGGCATTCCGAGCTTGTCCGCCTGATCGGCGAATTCAACGGCAACGGCATCAAACGCCGATGGATCTTTCAGGACTTCAACGGCTCGTTTCCAGGAATATTCCATTTCCTGCTCATCCAGTTGCACCAACGCCGCACGGAACTCGACCTGCTCGTTGAGCAGCAGGTGGATCAGCGGTCGATAAAGTCTCATGCAAAGCACGTTGTTGGTGTTCCAGGGAATGTTTTTCAGCGCGGCGTCAGCGGTTTCCCCGGCTTCACGGAATCGCCCCTGGATAAGCTGGACGAGCATGCGGATGGCTTGATGGTCGATATCCCGCGGTGACAGGGAAACCAGTTGTTCAAGCTGCCGCAGCACCTGCTGCCAATTGCAGTCGGCATGCGCTTTGTAATAGGCGGTGAGCGCTGTCGTCTGTTTCTGCCAGCGCGGATGATGAAGACCAGGCGCGACGAGCGGACAGATAGATGCTTCTGGCGGCAGGCAAATCGCAAGCAGGACATGCGGTATACCAGCGGAACCGGGATTACCTTCCGCCACGGCACGGCTCATTCGTTCCAGGCCGCCCTCTCTGTTTCCGTCCAGCCAGTCGCGGAAGCCCACGCACGCCAGCAGCAGCATGGTCTCGTCATACGACGCGGCGGTTGAAAGCCATTGATCGAGGTGCTTCGGATCCCGCATGGCGGGAATGATCCGCTTGGCAAACAGCTCGCCCTCGGTAACACCATCGTACGGCTGCGGGAACCACTTTCCCTGTAACATCTCGGCTTCCGCATCCCGTCCCTGATGCAACAGCAGAAGATAGTGAAGAAAAAGCAGCGGACGATATTCAAACTTGGCGGCTTTCTCGATGCCATCCAGCGCGGCGTCGACCTTCTTCATCGCGGCGAGGGAAAGCAATTGGTTCATCCAGGTGTAGAAGGAGTACACGCCGAATCCCAGGTTCTCGATGCTGCTGTAAAAAAGAGGAAGCTGGGGAATGGAGGAATCGCTCTCCGCCACCTTCGCCACCGTCAGGAAATCGCCGACTATAAGCGCGGCGGCTGAATATTGATACCGGATGATGGAATCATCGGGATGGGTTGCGCACAGTGCTCCGCCCATTTCGTAGGCTTCCTGGTAGTTCCCGGCGTCAAAAGACGCCTTGAATGCCACAACCGCCTCGTCATCCTGCGCGAAGGAAGACACCACCGCGCTAAGAACCAGAAAAGCAATTCGTCTTACCATGTCTCGTACACCTCCGGTTTCTTTTCCCGAAGGTTCTCGCGATCAGAGCCGTGAATACGAGCCCAGGCAGGATAGGTGCTGAAGTCGGTAATATCGAGCAGCAGCAGATCCACCCCACGATGCTGCAGGACGAAATCACTGGGTAGCCGCTTATGCCAGCCAAGCATCCCGTTGAACGCATGCCCCGGAATCGTCACCACCGCACAGCGGGTGTCCTGGAAGTGGTTGACGACGGAGCTGAACAACACGGCTTTGGTGTCGCAGTCACCCCGTCCCCGGCAAAAGGCATCCAGTGGGCTCCAGATACCATAGATGAAGCGCCCGCCCTCGAGATTCGGAGGCACTTCATATTCCATGCAGTGAACCAGCGACATAGCCCGGTATACCAGTGCCGACCAGGTAATCTTTTCTACGGCTCCCCTTTGGATCATCTCGTCGGCGATGGGTTTAACAGAGGGCATCTGACGTTTCACAAACCGGCAATACTCCACGGTCAACCGTCCGGAACGATCCCGACCGAATCCCGCCGCAGCAAGGTAATCCGCTTCGGTTTCTTCCAGCCATTGGAAAAACCGAGTTCGCTCCGACAAGGAGGCCGTCCCATACGAAGGCAAGTGAACCGGCCCGCGTCGGTTTCGAATCGCTTCGAGGATTTGCGGACACTCCGCTTCCACGTTCGGCAGCGCCTGTGCAATGAAATCTCGACGCTGCCCGGGGGAAATGCTGCCTGCTTCCACAGCCTCCCTGCGTGCCGCCGCCCCGACTTCCACCGTGAAGGTCCGGTTGGATCCCTGATAATCCGTCCAACTGTACAGTGGACGGATCGTATCCGGTGATTCCAGGAGATGAAAACGTCCATAGGCATTAGTCCATGCGGACGGGGCGACGGCTGCATTGGAATGAACCGTGGCTCGCCAATGGCGTGTGGCAGGTGGCGGGAACTCCGAAGAAAACGCAAACGTAAGCCACAGAAAGGACGCCACAGCGGAGGAATAGAGCAAGCATGTTGACTTGAACTGGTTGCGCATGATGACTCCGTCAGTCGGCAAGCGACACCGCGGTGTTGCCGGGGGGCGGGATGAGCGTATTCAGCAGATCGCCGAGACCAGACTGGACCATCACGGCGACGGCGATCATTACCAGACCGTACACCAGCGCGACAGCCATGTTCCCATTCTCGACCTCGGCCTTTTCATCCATTTTGCGGGTCAACCGTTGGAACAGCCGGGATGCAATGAAGATTGTCAGAACCGAGAGCGCGTAGCCCAGCAGGAAATATCCGGCGATATAGCCGATGGTCTGATAAACTTCAATATCGGCACCGGACGCAATAAGCATGTCCTGAAGCACGGCTGAAATCGGATAGAAACAGCTTCTCATCAAGACAGCAAACGCCAGCAACTCCGTTCCCAGGACCACGGCAGCGGCCGTGTTACCTGAACGGATTAGGTCGAGTTTGGCCATCCCCAGACGCGAGAACCCGGTCCAAGTGGCAAACACAACGAGCACGGCGATCAAAACCGCACTGACAAAACAACATATTCCCAATAGTATGTACATGGTGACTCTTCCTTTCGTGCGTGTTTTGCATCAGACCATCCCGTAACACAGGAACCCACAAACCCCAGCGGGCTCACAGCCCCCGCTGTACCGCCTGCTGCTCTCCCTCCCACCCCCCCCGCACACCCACACCCCCACACTCTCCCTACATCCCCTCCCCCAGCATCGCCTCGATCTTCTGCATGTCCGGGTGGTCGTGGCCGACCTCGCGCAGGAGCTTGAAGTCGCTGCGCAGTTCGTCGTTCCATTTTCGTCCGTCGGGGAAGGAGGTGCCCTTGAACTGACCGTATGCCATTGCGGCCTTATCATACTGACCGGTGAGCAGGTAAAGGTGGGCCAGGTTCATCAGCAGCGGCCGAGGTGTGGCGGGCGGCAAGAAAGGCATGCAGGCTTCAGCGAATGCAATGGCGTCCGCCGGTTGCCCTGAAAGCGCCGCAGCCCAGGTCAGAGACGCGGCCACGCGAGGTAGGAAACGCCCTCGGTCAGGATCAGCTTGGGGCAGCGTTTCGACTTGATCCCAGGCTTGCCGCGCCGACAGGAAAGCCTGCTTGTAGTCGGCGGTAGACATGAACTGATGAGAGCCAATCAGCAGGCTGACGGCCTGATAAAGCGCGACGCTCTCGTTATTAATCTGGTAATCAATGTGTTCGCAACGCAGATTGGCCAAGGCGTGGCGGTTGATGCCATGCCAGTCGCCGCAGGCAAGTCCCTGTTCAAAGTACTCCGCAGCTTGCTTGCCCTGCCCCGCCTGCTTCGCTTCGATGCCGATGAGAAATTGGATCCGGGCCTTCTCTGTCTCTTTCCACTCCTTACGGGAGGCAAGGATATCACCATGCGGTTGTCCGAGGTAGAGCGCTTTGAGCAAATCTCTATCCTCCCCCGGTTCAACCGCTGTCCCGGCGTCCCACGATTCCTCCAGCCGCGCCCGTGCCGCTGCCGGGGCGATTCCCGCGGCCAGGGCGCAGATGATCGCGAACCGTGCCGCGTCCAATCGGGTGATCGTGAGCCCCGGGGTGTCGGTTTGCGGGGCGAGCAGCGGATAGAGCGCCATCAGGCCTGCATAAGCATCGGCAAAACGCCCGTCCCGCATCAAGAGTGACATGGGCACCAGGTGAATGGCGCCATTGCCGGGATCGTCGAGGAGAAACGAAGTCGCGTCGCGCATCGTGCCGTTTAGGGCATCAATATTGCCATCCGCTTCCCACCATGCCTTGAGGAGCATCATTTTCCTGAGACTGTACTGTTGGAGTATCGCGTCGCTCATTCGCTGTGCTCGACCGGCCTGAATGACCTCCGCGAATGTGCCCAGGGCATCCTTATATCTCCGAAGTTCCGCCTGCAGTTCCACAATCTCCATCAAAAAGGGAATTTGCCGTGGTTGAAGACGCTGGATTTGCCGATAAAGGCGCAAGGCCTCTTCGCCGTTCCCGTTCTCCCGTGCCGTTTTCGCTTGTTGCTGCAAATCGTAAATCGACCAAATACGAACACCTGACTGCTGCAGTCGCGTAAACTCAAGGTCCCCCACATGGGACCAGCATTCGATCCGTGTGCCAAAGGCCACTACCCATTCCTTCGGGGAGGTACATAGCGCTGTCACCGGAGCCCCCATGGTACGAGAGGAATAAATGACTTTTCGCCCCACGAAATTCACGACGTGAAGAGTTCCCTCTTCGTCACCTGCGATGACGGCCTGAGCTTCTCCTGGGAACTCGGCCAACCGGAACAACGGCGCATTTACCACCGGAACGGTGTGGCGCAGCGTCATCGCGCCCCGGTCGATGACCGCCAGTTCACCAGAAGCCAGTGCTGCCAGAAGCAGCCCATCCTGGAGAACCAACAGGTCTCGCACCGTCCCGCAGGCGCGCAATGATACCTCTCCCAGAATCTTGCCTGCCTTCGTATCCACAGCAACTATCATCCCGTCGTTGATCCGTCCCAGAGGAGAACTGCGCGCCACGTACACGCATGCACCATCGGGCGAGAATACGGAGGCGGTAACCGGCATGGCGCCCGGAATCTCGGCAACAACGGTTACGGTCGAGTTAGTCATTCTCACAAGGCTCACCGCACCACCGAAAGTCTGTGACGCCATGAGCAATAGTCCAGCCGGTCCTGCGCGCAAATGCCCCACGGTTCCGGGCAGTTTGCCAACCTCCCGAGTCTTTCCCTCGCGGTAAAGAGCAACCGTACCGTCTTTCAGCCCGACCACGGCACGGCCATCGGGCAGCACATCGCCGCACACCGTTTCGATGGGCAATCCCCATTCGGTCATTTCTTCACGTGTGCCCGTCATCGCCAGAAGCCTGGCCCTGCCTCGGACGTAGGGCCACTGCTCAAGCGCAATGCCAATGGAACGCGTGGCCATTCTTTGCGTCAGCGTGCCCCCCTGCGGATCCAGCCAGTTCGGGCGACCGGCGGCGAAAGCGCGCAACGAGCCATCCGCTTGCGCGGTCACACGCCAGGCCATATCACTCGCTTGCCACATCTTGCACACGGTTGACCGATCGACCCAGTGGCCTTCTCCCATGCCGGCGGCAAGCAGGCGATGCGGAGTGGCGTACTGCACCGTCGCCAGTTTGCATGGGGCCTGATACAGACACCGGGCCGTTCCAGACGCTACGTTCAACTCTTCGATGCGACCACTTTCTCCGACATCGCTGGCGGCATAGGCCAGACAGGTCTCGTCCGGACTGAACGACAGCCGGCCGAACAAGCTCTTACCCGAGGCGAATTGCAGAAAGCGTTGCCCCTGTGCCAGGGCAGCGACAACCATGCCATCGGTTGCATACCAGGCCATATAGCGCCCGGAAGCTGAGACGGCGATTCGCCCCGGTCGCTCCGCCGCCTGTCGCCACACCTGTCGCCCGTCGGCGGTATCATAGGCTGAGACATGTCCCACATCCGCATTGAGCGCGGCATAGAGCCGGGTTCCGTCGCCGGACAGAGTGACAAACACACTGCCCCGACTCGGTCCGCCAACGCTGATTTCGTGTTCCACCTCTAGGACACCGCCGGCGCATACCGCTAGGAGCAAGGCCGTGCCGTCCTGTCGCCCGATTGCCAACCTCCTGCCATCCTTCGCGACACTGAGCGAGGTACACTTGCTTTCCACCTCGTACATGCGCCTCAACGAGCCAAAGTCTGCGGAGACCGCAAATACCGTTCCCGTTTCGCCCACTCCCCAAATCTGCCCGATATCATCCCGCACCAGATCCAGCACGGCACCGCTGTCATGCGCCAGACGACCGGTTTCCCGGCCATTCTCGAAGCGATACACGGTCGTGGCATCCGCCACTGCCAATTGATTCGGGGCCAGGACGCAGACATTATCGCGGACCACATCCGGGATGGCATAGGCGGGGTGTTCCGCAGGCAAAGCACTGATGCTTTCCCAGTAGGCCAGGCGCGAAGCCAAGGACGGTGCGGTGTCGACCGCCGACTCCGCCAACTGTGCTGCCGCCAAGGGTTCGCGCCGCGCCAACGCCGCTCGCGAACTGCTCACGTAGGAGATTGCCAGATTGTTGACGGCCCGGTTCTCCGAGGCGTTGGCGAGATCGCGTTGTCTTTGGGCCTCGTTCCGTTGGCGCCAGGCGTATGCGCCGCCGGCGATGGCGGCTATGGCCAAGAGAGCAAACACGGCCGCCAACAGCCGCGCGCGGCGGGCCAGCCGGCTTGCCTCGCGCTGACAATGTTCGCGCAACGATTCTCGCTGCACTGTCAGCAGGTAGGAGGCCACCCCGATAAATCCATTCTCCCAGCCCTCCGTTTCCTCGTCATCGGCATCGGGAACCATCGTGGGGAGGTTGCGGTTCGTTATCAAACTGCCTTGCTCCAGCAACGCCGGGCAGAGACATTCGCTTTCGTCCCCACTGTCGACATTCCCCGCCAGGATCACCGGCACAACGCCGGACAGCGGTTCGTCACGTTCCCGACTCGCTAGGAAATGCCGGACCTCCTGGTCCACCGGCCCGGATGCCGCAGAATTCGGAGAACACAACACGATCAGGAACCGGGACTGATCGATGGCTTCCTTGATGTTCTCCCAGTAATGCTGATCCGTGACGTCAAGGTTTGTCTTGTCCCGGTAAACGGGCCGGACGTATCGGGGATGTCCCGGCAGGGCCTCTTTAGGCACAAGCTTCACCGGAAACCGGAACCACTCCAGGCGGCGTTGCAGCCACTTCGCCGCCCGGCTGTCCTTGCGGGAGTAGCTGACGAAGGCGAAGTATTTGTAGTTCTTTTTGCCCATACCGTTGTCAGTCCTCCCTAAACTCACCTGTTCTTCTCAATCTATTTGGTTTCTACGGCAGATGCAATCCCCAGCATCCACTCGATCTTCTTCATGTCCGGGTGGTCGCGGCCGACCTCGCGGAGGAGCTTGAAGTCGTTGCGCAGCTCGTCGTTCCATTTACGCCCGTCCTCGAAGGCGGTCCCGAGGTATTTCGCGTAGATCGCCTTGGCCTTCTCGAACTGGCCGTTGAAGAGATGGGCGTGGGCGAGGTTCATGCGGGCGGGTGAGGAAGCTTCTCCGCCCAGGCGTCGAACACCTTCCTCACCAGTGGAAAGCGCGGCTGCATGCGCCCCAGCCAATAGTTGCCACCAGCAAAGCAAGGACAGTTCATTCGGCAGATCCATGGCCAGCAATTCGATTTCTTTGGACCGTTCGCGCAATAGTTCCACATAGTCGTGTTCAAACTTCGCTTGCGCCGCATAATCCTTGAGGGCACCGCAGACACTCACCAATCGGGGCAACACGAGATAGCGAAGGACGGGAGCCGCCGAATCCGTAGCCCTCCCTGCAATTTCAGACAGCGCCGTTCCAAGCAGCTCCCGCGCCACGGTAAAAGATCCTTCGCGGGAAGCCAGATCGCTTGCGCAAACCAAGGCGGCAATGATGATCGGGAGTGTATCCGGTGTATTGCCACACTTTTCCCGAACGGCCTCGACGGAGAAAGCCTCGACGTCGAACAAAGCGGGCAGAAGATCCGGGATATTCGCCGCACCGGATGCCCATGTGGCAGGCGTGTAACCTCTGATACACTGCACCTGTCTGCTGGCACCTTTTTCAATCAATAGCCTGCAGAAGTCGGCGCGGCCGTTGGCGGCTGCCACCGAAAGCGCGGTTCCGCCGTCAGCCTTCCGGGCGTCGATCTCGGCACCACGATCCAGCAGCAGCTTGCCGGTGGCGACATGCCCGTGCTGGGCCGCCACCATCAGCGCGCGCCAGCCGTCCTTCTCTGCCGCCTCGATGTCCGCGCCCCGCTCCAGCAGGAAGGCGACCGTTTCCACTTGGTCGCGCTCCGCCTTGTTGCATGCCGTCATCAGCGGCGTGTATTGGATATTGTCCCGGACATCAAACTCAGCGCCGCGTTCCAGCAGCAGGCGGCAGAACTCCGTGCGACCGTTGCCCGCCGCGATTCCCAAGGGCGTGATGCCGGTGCTGTTGCGCGCATCGACCTGAGCGCCACGGTCCAGCAGCAACTTACCGGTCTTCAAGTGCCCGTGTTGCGCTGCGAACATCAACGGACGCCAGCCGTCCCTGCTTGCCGCCTCGATATCTGCTCCACGGTCCAGCAACAGGGCGACGGTCTCCGCCTGGTCTTGCTCAGTGTTATTGCAGGCTTGCATCAGCGGCGTGTATTGGTCGTTGTTCCGAACATCCAACTCGGCACCCCATTCGAGCAGCATGCGGCAGAATTCCGCACGGCCGTTGGTCGCCGCGACCCACAGCGCCGTGCCGCCACCGTCCTTTCTTGCATCGACCTCCGCGCCGCGCTCCAGCAGCAGCTTGCCGGATTCCACATGGCCGTGTTGCGAGGCGAGCATGAGTGGCCGCCAACCGCCCTTCTCTGCCGCCTCGATGTCCGCGCCGTGATCGAGCAGCAGGGCGACCGTCGTGGACTGATCCCGCTCATCGTTGTGGCAGGCCCACAACAGCGGTGTATAGGACGCGTCATCCTTCACATTGATTTCCGCGCCGTGATCAAGCAATAAACGACAGAAATCCGTGCGACCGTAGAATGCTGCAATCACAAGTGCCGTGTGTCCACTGTTCTGCCTTGCCTTAATCTGGGCCCCGCCAGCCAACAGCAGTTTGCCGGTTTCGATGTGGCCGTGCTTCGCCGCAATCATTAGTGGACGCGTGCCGTCATTGATTACTGCCTCAATGTTGGCACCCTGTTCGAGAAGCAGGGCGACGGTTTCGGCTTGGTCGCGCTCTGCATTGTTGCAGGCCCGCATCAGCGGGGTCCATTGGTCGTCGTCCCGGGCATCTACCTCGGCACCGCGCTCAAGTAGCAAACGGCAGAACGCCGTGCGCCCGTTAATTGCTGCGACCCATAAGGCCGTCCCGCCGTCATCCTTTTTCGCGTCTATTTGCGCACCGTGTTCCAAAAGCAACTTACCGGTCTCCACATGCCCCTTTGATGCCGCGTGCATAAGAGGGCGGAACCCATTCTTTTGTGCCGCCTCAATGTCCGCGCCCCGGCCCAGCAGGAAGGCGACCGTCTCCGCTTGGTCACGCTTCTCATTATTGCAGGCAACCTGCATCGGTGTGAATTGGTCGCTGTCCCGGACATCCAACTCGGCACCGCGTTCAAGCAACAGACGGCAGAACTCCATCCGGCCGTTGACCGCCGCGACCCACAGCGCCGTGCCGCCGCCATTCTTTCGCGCCTCGACCTGCGCACCACGCTCCAGCAGCAGCCGACCTGTCTCCAGATGCCCGTGTGAGGCGGCAAGCATAAGCGGCCGAAATCCGTCCCTCCCTGCGGCCTCAATGTCCGCGCCCTTGTCAAGCAGGAGGGTGACCGTTTCCGCTTGGTCGCGCTCCTCGATATTGCTGGCCCGCATCAAGGGCGTGTATTGGTCGTTGTCGCGGACATCCAACTCGGCACCGCGTTCGAGCAGTAGTCGGCAGAAGGCCGTTCGGCCGTTAGCCACCGCGACCCTGAGTGCCGTCCCGCCGCCGTCCTTGCGGGCGTCGACTTGAGCGCCTCGGTCCAGCAGTAACTTGCCGGTCTCCAGATGGCCGTGCTGGGCGGCGAGCATCAGCGGCCGCCAGCCGCCTTCGCCCACAGCCTCGATGTCCGCGCCTTTGTCCAGCAGGAGTGCAACCGTTTCTGCTTGGTCGCGCGCCGCCTTGTTGCAAACCACCATCAGCGGCGTGTATTGGTCGTTGTCCCGAACATCCAATTCGGCACCGCGTTCGAGGAGCAGACGGCAGAAGTCCGTTCGTCCGTTAGCCGCCGCGACCCAGAGTGCCGTCCCGCCGCCGTCCTTGCGGGCGTCGACTTGAGCGCCTCGGTCCAGC